>CALKMO010000090.1 GCA_937991785.1 uncultured bacterium
CGCCTTCGAGAGAGCCCAGCTTCGCCACGGCCTCCCGAACATGCTCCAGGATGTCCCTGGGCCCGCAGAACGGGAACATCTGCCTGTCGAGGTCCAGGTCCACGCACACTTTGCCGAAACACATCTTGCGCAGCCCGTCCAGCCCGTTTGCGCGGAACTGCGGGTTTATCACCTCCACGCCCGTTTCGATCAGGTCGGGAATTATCTCGAGTATGTGGCCGTCGGTGTGCAGGTACAGATGGTGCCCGGCATCCCTGGCCGGAGCGAATATCGCCGCAAAGCAAGGCTTCAGGTATTTCCGCCACTTCGCCGGACTTATAGGCAGACTCTTCTGCAGGCCGAGATCGTCGCCGACATGAACGATCCCCTCTCGCCCGGGCGGTATCCTGGCGACCCGCTTCTTCATCTGTCCGACATTATAGTCGCGGACGATGGATATCATATGCTGGAGTTCCGGCGGCTCCTCAGCGAAATCCAGCATCGCCTCCTCGTAACCGCGCAGATAGGTCAACCGCAGGAACATGAACCCGTGCGGCAGGTTTTCGTCCGTATCCGGCGCCTTGAGCTTCCAGACGTCTTCCCGCCTAGGATACGGATGCCCAGTCACCTGGGCCTCCATCCCTGTTCGGATATTGCTCCATTCGCACCCCCATGCGTCCAAGTGCTTCCCTTCGACGTAGGTTCCGCCGATCTTGTCATATTCTCCCTGCGGATCATGGCACAATACGCCGGGATGGGCCTTGACGATCGAGGAGAGCGCGTCGCGGTATTTCATCCAGGCGGCAGGCAGAATGCCCACGGATACGGGCACCTCCTCAGGATACTGCCGTTTGAGCGACTTTAACAACAACGCATGCCGATCCATATACTCCCCTTTGCCCTTTTTGATCCCTTTATGCGATCTGGAACTACCGCACGTCGCGTACTGCTCGGCCAATGTTTCAATCCGCTTACCAAAACCTTTGCCGAGCAAAGTATCTGCGGGTTTTTCGAAGTCTACTTCTCTCCCCACCCCACATGCTCCTTCTATCAGAACGATATTATCCAATCCGTTCCACTTACGCAATGCAACTTTGCCGTTTTAAACGATATGTATCGCTTCATTAGCATCTTGAATAAATGGACTTTTAAAAAATAAGCCGGGGGTTTTTAGATCATAACTATTTTTAATCAAAGGGTTTATATTTTAGATCAAAAATCCTCCTTGACTTTTGTCATATTTAACGCTAAACTCTATCGGAGAAGTGCGGATTAACGGAGGGGGAAGACGCATGATAGCCTTGTCGCAAAAGACGCAGTACGCAGTGCGCGCCATATATGAGCTGGCGTGCAGATACGGCAGCGACACCGTGGTTTCGATAGCCGAGATAGCTTCATCTCAAGCCATCCCTCAGAGGTTTCTGGAAGGGATCCTAAATCAGTTGAGGCAGGCCGGATTCGTGGAGTCGCGACGCGGTCCCAAGGGTGGGTACGTGTTGGCCAAGTCGCCTCAAGAGATTACCTTGGGCGACGTGATTCGCTTCATGGAAGGGCCGTACGATATCGTGAAATGCTCGGGGCACGGGTCGTCCGATAGGTGCTCGCTTGAGGGGAAATGCCCGTTCAACGAAACATGGGAGGAGGTCGGCAAAGCACTCGCCGGGGTGCTCGAAGGGATTACGTTCGCGAAGCTGGTGGCTAAAGGTGTAAAGGCGGGCGCATGCGCATACGATTACGCTATTTAGTCTAGCGAGATTGCCGGGAAGCGAAGGAACTGGCCGGGGCTAGGGGGCCGGATTCGGCACAGCGACCGGGGAGGGTCCGATGGGAACCATATTCGACGACAACAGCCTGAGCATAGGGCGAACGCCACTGGTCAGGCTGAACCGCATAACGAAGGGGTTGGTATGCACGGTAGCGGCAAAGATCGAAGGCCGCAATCCCTCATATTCGGTCAAGTGCCGCATAGGTGCGGCGATGATCTGGGATGCGGAAAAGAGAGGGATCCTGAAACCGGGCTGCTCCGATATCCGCGTCGTGGAACCCACCAGCGGGAACACCGGAATAGCGTTGGCGTTCGTGTGCGCTTCGAGGGGATACCCGTTGGTGCTCACGATGCCGGAAACCATGTCTTTGGAGAGACGCCGCCTGCTGAAGGCTTTCGGAGCGGAGCTGGTCCTCACAGACGGCGCGAAGGGTATGTCCGGCGCGGTATCGAAGGCCGAGGAGATAGTCGCATCTGACCCGAAGCGGCATTTTATGCCTCAACAGTTTAAGAATCCGACAAACCCTGACATACACTTCAAAACCACAGGACCTGAAATATGGGACGACACCGACGGCAAGATGGACATATTTGTAGCCGGAATAGGTACGGGCGGAACGATCACCGGCGTATCGCGCTACTTCAAGCAGCACAAGGGAAAGCGGATATGGTCGGTCGGCGTGGAACCGTCCGCGTCGCCAGTCCTGACGCAAATGCTCAGGGGCGAGCAACCGAAGCCCGGTCCGCACAAGATTCAGGGCATAGGAGCAGGATTCAAGCCGGACGTGCTGGATCTGAGCCTGGTGGATGAAATTCAAACGGCGACGAACGAGGAGGCTATAGAGATGGCGCGGCGGCTGCACAGCGAGGAAGGCATAACCTGCGGCATATCGTCCGGCGCGGCCCTCGCCGCGACGCTCAGGGTCGCCGCGCGGAAGGAGAACAAGGGGAAGCTGGCAGTCGTCGTCCTGCCCGATGCGGGCGACAGGTACCATTCCACGCCGCTGCTCCAGGACATACCGGTTTGATCCGACCGCCGAGCGGATCTCCGGTCGGCTAACCATCGCGAAGAAAAGGCCGCAGGGTAGACGCTGAAATAGCGAAAGGAGAAAGTTCGATGGCCGAAAAAGATTCCAGCTCGCAGAAACAGGGATTGGAAACTTTGGCGCTGCACGCCGGGCATGTTCCTGATTCCGATACGCTTTCGCGCGCGGTACCGATCTATCAAACGACGAGCTATGTGTTCAAGGACTCGGATCACGCCGCCGACCTGTTCGCGCTGCGCAAATTCGGTTTCATATACAGCAGGCTGATGAACCCGACCAACGATGTCCTGGAGAAGCGGCTCGCCGCCCTGCACGGCGGGACTGGAGCCGTCGCCACTGCATCGGGACAGGCTGCGGAGTTCTACGCGATAGCGGCCATAACCTCCGCCGGCCAGAACTTCGTGACGGGATCCAACCTGTACGGCGGCACGGTCACCTTGTTCTCGGTGACGCTCAAGCGCTTCGGCATCGAGGCCAGGTTCGTTGACTCGTCGGATCCGGCTAATTTCGAGAAGGCGATAGACGGCAAGACGCGCCTGGTTTACACTGAGTCGCTCGGCAACCCGCGATGCAACGTGGACGACTTCGAAGCCATCGCGGAAGTCGCGCACCGGCACGGGCTGCCGTTCGTGGTTGACAATACGGTCTCTCCGCCGCCGATCTTCAACCCGTTCGAGCACGGGGCGGATATCGTTGTCTATTCCCTGACAAAAATGGTCGGAGGCCACGGGACTTCGATAGGCGGAGCCATAGTGGAAAAAGGAGATTTCGAATGGAAATCCTCGGGCAAGTTTCCCGAGATAACCGGTCCAGACCCGGCCTATCATGGGTTCAATTTCTGGGAGGCGTTCGGAAACCACGACAAAGCCGTCGCGCGCGGCATGGCTTTCGCGCTGAAAGTACGCACCGGCCTGCTCCGCGACACAGGCGCATGCATGTCGCCGTTCAACGCGTTCCTTTTCCTGCAGGGCATCGAAACGCTGCCGCTGCGCGCCCGGCGCCATTGCGAGAACGCCCTGGCGGTGGCTAAGTTCCTAAAGGGGCACAGGTGTGTGGAGTGGGTCAACTACTCCGGCCTCCCCGACCATCCCGATCACGCAAAGGCCAAGCGGTACTTCCCCCTCGGCCCCGGCGCGGTGTTCGGCTTCGGCATCAGGGGCGGTTACGAGATCGGCAGAAAATTCATCAACTCGGTCAAACTGTGCTCCCACCTTGCCAACGTACTGGATGCCAGGACGCTGGTGATACACCCGGCCAGCACGACGCACCAGCAGAACTCCCCGGAGGAGCAGCTCCGAGCCGGAGTGACTCCGGATCTGGTAAGGATATCAGTTGGGCTGGAAAACGTGGCCGACATAATTGCGGATCTGGACCAGGCGCTGAAGGCGGCGGCGGGAATATAGGCCGGGACAACCTCCGGTTGCCTCAGGCAGCCGCATCCTTCGGCCGAATTCAGGAACCGCTTGCTTTTGCCCGGTTGTGGACTTTGATTGGTCGTCGTATTGCACTGCCGGGCCTTGGGCGGTTCCGTTCATTTCGTCCCGCGGCGGCTGTCCATAACTATGGCCGGTATTGTCTTCCATCCGAGTTTTTTGCAGGCTGCCAGGCGGAGATGGCCGGCCATGAGATCGTATTCGTCCGAGGTCCCCGGTCTGCGTACCACCACTATCGGCTGGAGAAGTCCCAGAGCCGCCACGCTTCGCGCCACCTGCTCCACGTCTTGCGCTTCCGGCAGTTCGCCGGAGGCGTGCACCTTTTCCGCCGGAATCTGCCGTATGCGCCCGGCCTCCTTGTCCGGCTTGGCGGCAAGGTCCGGGAAAGGCGCGGCTTCCTCCTTGCGTTCCACGCCGGCCCTGTACGAGTAGATGAAAGGGATGGCGAAGTCCACCGAAGGGGCGTTCCTGACTGCATTGAAGACGCGCTTCTGCAGCAGGTAGGATATCTCCACCCGGTCCTTCACTCGGGTCTGATACCTCAGGCGAAGGTATACGCCGTAGTCGTAGATGTCCGACCTGATATACGGCTTGATTCCCGTGGCCTCGATTATGTCCCCGGTGACCTCGTTGGCGGCATCCAGGAGTATCTTTTCGGCCTGCTCCCAGTCGGAGTCGAATGTGATCCTGATGACCAGTTCGTCCAGCATGTAGGCGGCGTCCTGCGCCACCGTGTAATTGATGACCACCTGTCCGAAGAGCATGGCGTTAGGCAGCAGTATGTGTCTGCCCACCGCCTCCTCGCTGCCTATGGCGCCGCCCACCTGGTTCAGCGTGGTGTACATCGGGCCGATGGATGTGACGTCCCCTGTGAGGCCGAGCTGCGGGAGCTGGATGCGGTCGCCCGGCCGGAAGGGACGCTTGAGCGAGACCAGCACCCACGCGGCGAACCCGCTCACCGGCGCCTGGAGGCTCCATCCCAGCAGCATCCCGCCGAATGCCGCGAAGGCCGCCCCGAAGGTCTCGATGCCTCCAAGTCCGTAGGCAAGCGCCAGCACCCCCGCCACGACCGCCGCCAGCCGGTAGACGCGGCCGATCATGACGCCTTCTATCTCTGGCATGCCTCGGCGGGCCAGCAGACGCTTGTTGGCGAGAGTCAGCAGGCTGAAAAATGCCGGGACGCCGGCCACCAGGGCCGCCAGCTCGAAAGGGGAGAACCCAGCCCCGCGAAGCCTGCCGATCCCGGGGAACAGGCGGTCGAGCGCCAGGGCTGCGGCTATTATCCCGAGCCATACGAGCGATTCGATCGCGGTTCGGGCCGACGAACTGCTCGACTTCACCGCCCGCCTCCTCCGGCGAATCGCTGCCGTCCCCGATCAGCCCGTCCGACACAGGCCGCTGGATTCTGCCGGCTTGTCCGGACTCCGCATTCGCACGGCGTCCTCCATCAGCCTCCCGGAACCTCTGGGACGGTTGCGAAGAGACCGCTACCGAGCCGCGGCCGGGAGAGCATCAAATCGAGATATCCGCGACCAAGGCCCAAAAGCAAGCTAAATCCTTAACGGGCCCCGGTCCTCCGGCGCGTTGCGTTGCGGCGGAACAGCCGCGATCGCGACGGATCCGGCTTTTCCTAACGCTATCGCCGCGACCGCCTGAATCTGGCGGCGTCTTCCAAAAGGCCGTACGACCTTTCAGCGTCCGCAACCAGTTCCATGTCTATGTCGGCCGCGATCACGGCGGGCGCCTCTCCGGCCCGCGCCACGATCCCGGCCAGCGGCACGGCTACCTGGCTGCGTCCGATCAGCCGGTCCGCCCCGGCTTCCGTCCGAGTCCTGCCGGCCGCGTTGACGAACGCAACCGCCATCGCGTTCTCCGCCGCCCTCGCTCCCGCGCACGTATCCACGAAAAAATGTTCGGCCCGCTCCAGCCGCCTTATCCTCCGCTCGCGTCCCGGCCTCAGCCGCCCGAAACGGTCGCCGGCCTGCCAGTACGCCGGGCACACAGCAATTCGCGCCCCGGCCAGCGCAAGCTCCCGGAAGTGCTCGGGGAAGGCAAGGTCCCAACAAAGCGCCAGCCCCACTGGCCCGAGCTTCGTCCGGAAGACCGGCGCCGTATCGCCTCTGGAAGTAGCCGGGCGTTCCGTCCACCACAGGAACCTCTTTCTATAACGCCCCAACAACCGCCCCCGGTCGTCGAGCAGGCACGCCGTGTTGTATATCCGCCGGCCCTCGCGTTCTCCGATGGATCCCATTACGAGATGGACGCGGTTCTTTCGCGCGACCTCCCCGAACCTTTTCGTCAGCGGTCCCGGAACCGGCTCGGCATGCATCCTCGGCGGCCGTACGAAGCACTCGGGCAACGCTACTATGTCCGCCCCAAGCCCCGCAGCACGGCCTATCAGCTCCTCTGCCCGAAGGACGTTCTCGTCAGGCTCAGCCCAGTTCACGGTCATTTGGATCAAACATGCGCGGACTCGTTTGGGCGTTTTTGCCATTTCCGTGCCTCCTTTTATTTTCCAGGTCTCCCCCGCGCCAGGCCATCCCGAACGGTCCCGACCTAATGGGCCGAAAAAGTCCCGTTAAACGCGTCCCAAACGCGCAGGAACGGCCTTCCCGACGGCCGTCGAACCTGCCACCCGACCTTCCCGGCGATTGCCCAGAGGCATAAACCGCCTCGACCGTATTTCCACGACGGCCTTGAACGCCGGGATGTGCCGCGTGCAGGATCGTTTTCCGATTGTTCCGCATTTGTGCCAAGGTTCATGGTTGAGGTTTTCCTGTTTCGGCCAACGCACGGATAGCGGCGCGGATGTGCGCGGGCAGCGAGGGCCAGGATCTGATAGTGCTAAAAGGTCCGGATCGGCGGCATTTTCCTTGCACAACCATTGCACCGCGAGCATGCAAACACGCCCATTTCGACGCTCTCTTGTGCAGTTCATGTACAGTTCTTCTCTGCTGGCGGGATCATCTTTAACTTCTCGATATTGCTTTAAATTGCGTTGATGTCCGGTGTCCTGCGGTTTGGTGTCCCCACGGGGATTCGAACCCCGGTCCTCAGACTGAGAATCTGATGTCCTAGGCCTGGCTAGACGATGTGGACATTTTTTCTTCAGGCTTTCGCTCGCATCCCAAGGCGCCCCGCCCGATCTGGAAATACACCCGCAGGTGTCCCCGATGACACCGGTCTTCCAAGCGGTCGCTACCCCCCTTCTGGTTGCCCCGCTACGATTCGAACGTAGATAGCCAGATCCAGAGTCTGGAGTCCTACCATTAGACGACGGGGCAACTTCTATCCAAGACTCCACTTGCTAATTAAACTCATCTGTCCGACATGTCAAGTGCCTAGGGAATCTCTCATGGCTATTTCAAAGTCCCATTCTCAGTATACTCGCGCGGATGGCGAGATGTATGGCACGGCGCGTACGCCGGGGACAGGGAGTTCAAGCCTCCGCGCACTGGGGATGGACAGACACGCCTATAGCATGATATTATCCTTCATCCACTGTTGCTTCGCGTCCTTTCGTTCTTCTCAAAAAAGGCAGGCAAAAACTACCGAACAAATACATAGGCCAAAGACATGCAGAGGCGGTTGGACATAATCGACAGGTATCGCCGAACCGCGCGCTCGCCGCGCCTTCTAAGCTGCCCCCGCTTATGCGCTATCGGTTGACGCGCGCCTTTAATGCGCGATAATTGGTTTCGCCGTTCGAATGGGGTCATACTTCCAGGGGGGAAAGGCGACAGCCAGCCGGGACGGAACGTAGCCGGCCGGCAAGGGGTGGAGGACTTAGATCGCCGCGAACCACGCCGGATGGCGCATATTCGTTCTTTCGTCTTACGCTTGCCGATCAGTTTTGAGGAAGCTTGGACTTGGAGATGCGATTCTTGCTCCATCCGTCGGAACGGTCGCGCGGCCAATGAGGGAGGCGATAACCGTGGGAAAGGTCATCAAGGTAGGGGTGATCGGCGCGGGTTCGATAGGCCGCGTTCACATTGACGCCTACAAGAAGGCGAAGGATGTCGAGGTTCTGGCGGTGGCCGATACCAACGGCGCCGCTGCCGAACAGGCGGCGAGGACTTACGGGATACCGAAGTCCTTCTCGGATCCGAAGGAGCTTATTCGGGAGGCGGACGTGGAGGCCGTAAGCGTCTGCGTGCCGAACGCCTTCCACGCCCCGCTGGCGATCGAAGCCTTGAAAGCAGGCAAACACGTGCTGTGCGAAAAACCTCCGGCTATGAACGCCAAGGAAGCCGATGCGATGGCTCAGGCCGCGAAGAAGGCTAAGAAGGTCCTAATGTACGCCTTCGTAAACCGCTTCCAGGCCGAGAGCCAAGCGTTGAAGAAGTACATAGAGGCCGGCGACCTGGGGGAAATATACCATTGCGTCGCCTCCGCCACGCGCAGGCGCGGGATACCGGGTCTGGGCGGCTGGTTCACCACGAAGAAGATGTCCGGCGGCGGTCCTCTGATAGATATCGGCGTCCACATCCTCGACCTGTCGCTATGGCTGATGGGTTTCCCGGAACCGGTATCGGTTTCGGCCGCATGCTACCAAAAGTTCGGGCACAAGAAGGATTACGTGTATGTAAGCATGTGGGGGACGAAGGTCCCCGGCGGTACGTTCGACGTCGAAGACTACGCGACGGCGATGGTCCGGTTCAGGAACGGGGCGAGTCTGTCGCTGGAGTGCTCATGGGCCGCAAATATCGCCTCCGGCGCGTTCAACACGCAACTGATGGGAGACAAGGGCGGAGCCTTTCTTGAGGTCGGCGGGGGCTTGAGACTCTTCGGCGAACATCGAGGGAACCTAGTTGACATGTCGCCTCAGTTCGCCAAGACCGATCGCTTCCTGGCCGAGGTCTCACACTTCGCCGAATGCGTCCGCGGCGAGCACGGACCGATATGTACCGCCGAGCAAGGGATCGTGATACAGAAGGTCATAGACGCGATCTACAAGTCGAGCGAATCCGGGAGGGAAGTCCGCCTGTAGTTTCCAATGTCCGACGGACCAAACGGCGCCTGCGCAGGCGCGCGGGGCGCAGCGACGGAGCGGGAAGCGGCCGGGAAAAGGCAGCTTCGAGGGTTTTTGCGCGCGCATAGTCCGCGACGCGGGCCGAACGGCCGGGTCCGGCGAATGGGGGAAAATAGCCGATGGAAGATGTCCTCGTGCTTGGCAAAAGACGCTTTATTTCGCGGCTGTTCGTCGGGACCGGGAAATATGCCAGTTTCGAGCTTATGCGGGATTGTCTCGATGCCTCCGGAACGCAGGTAGTGACCGTGGCCATCAGGAGGGTGGACCTCGACCGCAAGTCTGGGCCGAACCTTCTGGACTACATAGACACGAAGAAATACACGATTTTGCCCAACACGGCAGGATGCTTCAATGCCGAGGATGCCTGCCGGGTGGCGCGCCTAGCGCGCGAGATACTGGACGTGGACTGGGTAAAGCTGGAGGTCCTCGGCGACGAAAAAACGCTGCTTCCCGACCCAATAGGTACGCTGGAAGCGTGCCGTACGCTGGCGAAAGAGGGATTTGACGTCCTGTGCTATACCTCGGACGATCCAATAATGGCTAAAAAAATCGAGGATGCCGGCGCCGTCAGCGTCATGCCAGCCGGTTCACCGATAGGTTCCGGCCAGGGGATACTCAACGCCAACAATATCCGCATCATATTGGAGATGTGCAAGGCGCCGATAATTGTGGACGCCGGCGTCGGGACGGCATCGGACGTGACGCTCGCAATGGAGTTAGGCGTCGAGGGCGTACTCTTGAATACCGGCATCGCTCACGCCAAGGATCCTTTGAAGATGGCGCGGGCGATGAAAGCGGCCTGCGAGGCTGGCAGGCTGGCGTATCTCGCCGGGCGTATACCGAAGAGGCTGTACGCGAAGGCCAGCTCGCCGATGGACGGCACTATAGAACCGACCAGGCGGTGATCGCCGCGCGCCTTGCGCCCTAATGGATTGTCGTATATTCGGTCCGTATCGGTTCGATCCAGCAGCCGCGCATTTAGTCCCGGCGAACGTTCGGCTTCAGAATCGCTCCGCCAATTCCTCGAAGCGTTCTAATGCGAAATCGGGGCCGGCCGCCTCGGCCCTGTCGCGGTCGCCGATGCCCGGGATATAGCACGTCTTGATGCCGGCCGCCTTGCCGGCCGCGATGTCCGTCCACCCGTCGCCTACCATCAGCGCTTCCTCGGGGCGCGCGCCGGTGCGGCGGAGAACTTCAAGTATCGGCGCTGGATCGGGCTTGCGACCGGAGACCGAATCTCCTCCTATGACGGCCGACATCGGCGGCATCAGGCCGAGGGCGTCGAGTATTTTCCGCGTCATGGCCTCGGGCTTGTTGCTTACCACCGCCAGACTTGCGCGGGCGGCCAACTTTTCCACGGTGGTGGACACGCCCGGCAGCAGGCGGGTCGTGTCCAGGCAATGATCCGCGTAGTGCTCGGAAAACAACCGGACAGCTTCATCCACGGGAATGCCCACAGAGTCGGCAAGGCATCTTTCCACAAGCAGGCGCACCCCTTCGCCTACGCACCCGGCCACGCTCCGGACCGGCAGCGGATCGAGGCCGAAGCGCGCCCGCATGGCGTTGACCGAGGCGGCGAGGTCCCCGGTTGAGTCCACGAGCGTTCCGTCCAGGTCGAAGATGAATAAGCCGAATATGCGCGCAAGCTTCATCCTTTTATCCACAGCTCCCAGCTCCCACATAACCTTGCGCATCTCTTGCGCGCTCACCTTGGCTGGGCGGGCCGAAACCTTCCGGGGAGAAGCTGCCGCAGAACCCAGTCTTGCAGCCGCACTAGGGTTCGGCCGCACCCAGCGTATCAGAAATCCGGAAAAATCGTCAAGATTCTGCGCGGCGGCTTTTATCGTGCTGCAAAAAGTTGCAATAGACACGAACATGGCGCTCTATTTTGCCGCGCGCATCCATGCGTCCGCGGCGGGCTGCGGCCGTCTCACCGGCTGGAAGGCGTTCGCGCACCCTGCTGGGCGGCGGCAGTCTCTTCCGCACCCGCCGCCAGTCCGGCCCTCTCGTGCTTCGATACTTCTCCACCCGTGCCGGAACGGACGCCTCTCGCCCCGCGTAAAACTGAAGTCGGGTGTAGAAACTGCCGATAAATATAAAGGGGGGGCGATGGGGAAACTACGGCCTCCGTCCGCCGAAGGCTTGACATGGTTCCGGACGCTCGTCTTAATGGCGGCCGGATGGCGGGGGCAAGGAAGAGGTACGGACATGCCTGGGATTGTTCGCATCGGTTGCGTCCCTTATCTTTGCTCGAAAGTGCCCATACACGGGATGCTGGGAGGCGGGCAGGGTTGGGAGGTAGTGTTCGCGACCCCTGCCGAACTGGTCGCGATGCTTCGCGACGGCGATCTTGATGCGGCGCTGGTCCCGGCAATAGAATATTTTCTCCGGCCCGGATACGCGATATTGCCCGACATGTCCATCAACTCGCGATTGGAGGCCTGGAGCGTCCGGCTGTTCGTGCGCGACGGTACAGACCTTCGAAAGGTTCGTCGCGTGGCGCTCAATCCAAACTCGATGATGTCGAACGCTCTCCTCCGGATACTGCTGGCGAAGAAATACGGACTTTCCGGGGTGGAATACGTCCTGCCGACCGCCGGGAAGGATCCTGCGGCGGACGCCACGCTGGATGCGTTCCTCAAGATAGGGGACGCCGGGCTGACGTTCGACAACCCGGCATGGAAGGCCGTGGACCTTGGCGCGGAATGGTGGAGTTTCGCGCGCCTTCCATTCGTCTTCGCCGTATGGCTGACGAAGGTCGGTACGGACCTGCAAGGGGCGGACAAGCGGCTGATCATGTCCAAGCGCGAAGGGCTGCGCCAGGTGGCCGCGCTGGCCCGGCAGTATGGCGTGCCGTTGGGACTTTCGGAGCGCAAGGCGATCGAGTACATGTCGCGGGTGATTGGCTACGATCTGAGCAACGTGGAGCTGGGCGGGCTCAAGACTTTCTACCGTTACGCCGTCCAGATGGACATGGCCGAGGAAGGCAGGGAGTTTGTCTTCTACAATCGCTCTTGAAAAGGCGATTCGCTGGATCGAAGAAGGCGGGAGGCTGAATGATGCCGGGGCGATGGCGCTCCTTGATGGAGCGCCGCTAGCCGAACTGGCCCGGCTGGCCTCTATGGTACGGCGCCGTCTGCACCCGTCGGACGTCGCCACCTGGTGCGCCGACCGCAACATAAACTATACGAACATATGCGAGTCGCGGTGCGCGTTCTGCGCGTATTGGAGGCCGCCGGGGCATCCGGAGGCATTCGTCCTGGACAGGTCCGAGATATTCCGCAAAGTAGACGAACTCGTCGCGCTAGGGGGCACGCAGGTGCTCCTCCAGGGCGGCCACAACCCGGACATCCCCTTCGAGTGGTATCTCGAACTGCTTCGCGGGATAAAAGAGCGGTTCCGCGTCCACATACATGCTTTTTCGCCGCCGGAGATATGTTTTTTTAGCCGCCGCTTTCGTATGCCGGTAAGGCGCATACTGGAGGAAATGAAGGCGGCCGGCCTCGATTCGCTGCCGGGCGGCGGGGCCGAGATACTCGTTGACCGAGTCAGGAGCCTGATAAGCCCGGCCAAGATAGGCGCGGACGACTGGCTGGCTGTGATGCGTTGCGCCCACGGAGTCGGTCTTAAGGGCAGCGCGACGATGGTCTTCGGACACATCGAGACGATCGAGGAACGCATCGAACACCTACGCCGCATTCGCGAGCTCCAGGACGAGACCGGGGGGCTGGACCGCGGCGTTTTTACGGCGTTCATCCCATGGCCCATGCAGCCGCGTAATACCGCGCTGGAGGGAAAGATTAGGAGGACCACGGCCAGCGAATACCTGAGGGTGCTGGCGGTGTCGCGGCTGTACCTTGACTCCATCCGGAATATCCAGGGAGGTTGGGTTACGGAGGGCGCCGGGGTGGGGCAGATGGCGATGTGCTTCGGAGCGAACGACTGGGGGGGATGGATGATGGAGGAGAAGGTCGTCGCGAGCGCCGGGACAAGGCACTCGCTGGACGTGGAGACGATGCGGAGGCTGAGCGCCGAGCTGGGCCTGACGTTGCGTCGCCGCGACTATTTTTATCGGTTGATTGACTGACCCGGCCGGTCTACTCTTTACCGCGAGACGCCGTGCGGCCAAGGCGGGACCGGCCGGTCCGCGGTCGGTAGCCATCGAAGCGCCGCAGGAACCGGGCGCGAGATCGGATCGCCGCCCGGGCGGCACGTGGAGAAGAACCGATTCTGGAGGGGCGCCATGGGTAACGCGAAGAAGAGGCTGAAAATCGTGATGAATACCGGCGGGGGCGACGCTCCGGGACTCAACGCCGTGATCCGCGCGGTAACGCTCGGCGCTCTGAACCGGGGCTGGGAAGTTTACGGCAGTCCGTACGGCTACCAAGGTCTTATGGACCCATCGAAGCTTATCCGTCTGACCTCCGAACTCGTTGCAGGCATAACCAGCCGCGGCGGGACGATATTAGGGACCAGCAATCGCGGCAACCCGTTCAGCATGGTCGTCAAGGGCAAGGACGGCAAGGAAGAGGTCAGGGACTTCTCGGACGTCGTCGTGAAAAATTTCAAGAAGCTCAAGTTCGACGGCCTGATAGCCGTCGGCGGCGACGGCTCGCTAACCATAGCGCATGGATTGTCGAAAAAGGGGATACCCGTCATAGGAGTCCCGAAGACGATAGACAATGACTTAGAGTCCACGGTCATAACGTTCGGCTTCGACACGGCGGTTTCTACGGCGACGGAGGCGATAGACAAGCTGCACTCGACGGCCGAGAGCCATCAAAGGGTGATGGTAGTCGAGCTGATGGGAAGACATTGCGGCTGGATAGCGCTGAATTCCGGCATGTCCGGTTCGGCGGACGTCATCCTGATCCCCGAAATACCGTTCAAGATGGAGAAGGTCTGCGAGAAGATACGCGAGGTGGAGAGATCGGGCAGACACTACGCCATAGTCGTGGTGGCCGAGGGCGCGGCGCCC
>CALKMO010000091.1 GCA_937991785.1 uncultured bacterium
ACTGGACTTCCCGTTCATGGTATATCAGGTTAGGACGAACGCGGCCTTCGACGAGGTGGTTTACGTACAGCGCGTGATCAACGACAGGACTGATCACTACGAGTTCCACAGGTTGTGCAGCGTATATCCCGGGGCCGTGGCGGAGGTGGCGTATCTTGGTCCGAAGAAGGTCGCCGTCCTGTCCCGCCACGCTCGGGGCGATTGGGCCTTGTACGAACTGGATTTCTCGCCCCTAGACCCGAAGGTGGCGACGACCAAGATCGAGCCGAAAGGCGAAGCTGCGCCGAAGCTCAAGGTGGAAGGCGGCAGGGCGTCCGCGGAATGAATGAAGACCGACCGCCTTCAATCGCAAAAACCAAGCCTTCAACGGCATGCAGGACATGGCGACATCCGCCGGTGCTTGCGGGCGAATGGTTGTCGCCGCGCCGTGCCGGGAACGTAGGTTGGGAAAAACATCCTTCTCCGATTAAATAGCGGTATCTGCGCATGCTGCGCGTGCAAGAGCGGCGCTTGGATATGGACATGGCGATCAGGATCGGGGGCCGATCGAACCCGCAGGCAGGCCGCTGGCGATACGGAGATGGAACCGACGCGGCGCAACCTCCGACCTCGTTTTGGCCGGGAAAGGAGGCATACCACCTTGGGAAACGACGAAGTCCGTACGGCCTGCCCTGAATTCTTCTCTCCGGACAGACTCGCCTCGCGCGCGAGACTGATCGAGGCCGGCATCAACCCGTACCCTTACTCGTTCGAAGAGTCCCACGCGGTCGAAGCCGTTCGCCGCGACTTCGACCGCCTGGCGTCCGAGGGAATCATGCTGCGCGTCGCCGGCAGGATAACCGCGATAAGGACGATGGGAAAATCCGTTTTCGCCGACCTGAGACATGGCGCGTCCGGCATTCAGATCTATATCAGAAAAGGCGGTTCAGTGCCGGAGATCCTGATACGGGAAATCGCTCCGGGGGATATCGTGGGCGTCTGCGGACGCGCCTTCCGAACGAGGACCGGAGAGGAATCCATAGAGGTCCTTGAGCTGGTCTTACTCTGCAAGGCTGCGGCCGAGATCCCTTACGGGAAGGCCAAGGACGGGCGCGCATGGTACGCGCTCGAAGACGTCGAGATAAAACGCTCCAGGCGTTACCTCGACTGGCTTACAGATCCAGCTTCGCTGGAGCGCTTCAAGAAACGATCGGAGATAATCGCCCTGATTCGGGAATACATGCGGGGGGCGGGTTTTCTGGAGGTCGAGACGCCTACGATCGAGCCGGTTTACGGCGGGGCCGAGGCGCGGCCGTTCACAACGTCCATATATGCCCTGGACGACAGGAAGGCCTACCTGCGCATATCGCCGGAACTGTACCTTAAACGGTACATAGTAGGCGGATTCCCGAAGGTCTTCTCGATATGCCAGAACTTCCGGAACGAGGGCATAGACTCGCGCCACAACCCTGAGTTCACGATGATGGAATGGTACGAGGCGTACACGGACTACGAAAGGCAGATGGACAGGTTCGAAGAGCTGACCTGCCTGCTCGCGGAAAAGATTCGGGGGGCGCTCTCCTTCGAATACGGCGGCGTGAAGCTCTCGCTCGAGCGCCCCTGGCGGCGCATCCGTATACCCGAGGCCGCCGAAAGACTCCTGCGCAGGCCTTGGGACAAGACGACGAAGGAAGATATCGCCGATGCCCTTGAGTCGGCCGGCGCGCTCCGCCCGGAGGAACGCACCGCTGCCGTGGCTCGGGAGTCTAAGGGCGCCCTGCTCCTCGAACTTATCGAACGAACGATGGCCGGCGAACTGCTCCAGCCGTGCTTCCTTATGGATCACCCGCGCGATATATCGCCGCTGACGAAAGCCAAGAGGGGCAACCCGGATTTCGTGGAGAGGTTCGAACCGTTCATTGCGGGCATGGAGGTCGGCAACGCTTACTCCGAACTCACCGATCCGGTCGAGCAATTCGAACGCTTCAAGGCTCAGCGCGAGGCACAACGCAACGCCGGCAAGGATTATGAAGATCACCCCTTGGACGAGGATTTCCTGCGCGCGATGGCTTGCGGCATGCCGCCTACGGGCGGAGTGGGCTTCGGGGTGGACAGGATCGTCATGATACTTCTAGGAGCTGAGTCCATCCGCGATGTGATAGCTTTCCCTATGCGCCGCGCCGCCGAGTAATTTCACGTGGGTTGCGGGCCTCCTTCAACTGGTGCCGCCCGCGGCGCGCGATAGGGGCGGAAGCCGCGCCGGCACGGGGGCGATCCGGCGGTCAAAGCCACTTGAGGAAAAAACGCTCGGCGGCATCAACGTCATACTGGTGCGGCCGCTCGTAGATGCACAGCTCTATCCGATCCGCGGCGCCGGCCGCCTCGTACGCGCGCCTGGCGTCCGCAAATACGCTCCGCGCCGTTATAGTGTCGAAGGTCGAATCGAGCCTGCCCTGAGCTATCATCAAAGGCCGAGGGACGATCAGCGACAGAACCTCGCCCACATCGCCGGTCGGATAAAGTCCCGGCACCACCTGCAATCCGCAACCGTTGAATCCCATCGCATAGTCGGAATATCGGCATATTCCGCAGAAAGGCGCCACGGCCCTGAAGCGGCCGTCAAAGGCCCCTGCCAGGTAGGAGAGCGTCCCGCCTCCGGAAAGGCCGGTTATTCCTACTCGGCGTCTGTCTACCCCCGGCAACGAAACGACTAAGTCGTACAGCCGGTGCAGATCGGCGATGTGGAGGCGCGGGAGCGTCATTCCCATCGCCTCCGCCCGCCTGTGCGCTACGTTGCAGGAGTCATCGCCTCGGAAGGGATCCAGCCTCTCGCCGAACCCGCGCTCGCACATCACCGCCGTCAAGAATCCTCTTTCCGCCAGCCTCTCGCCGTAGTTGTGGAAGGCCCGCGCCGAAGCCTCGCGGTCAACATCCGCCCCAGACACCCTGTCGAAATGCGACTCGTGCCCGTGCGCTATGACCAGCACACGGCCGTTATACCGATCCCTGTCGGGGATAAGCACATAGCACGGAACAAATCCGCCAGCCTCGCCCTCCATCCAATATTTCCGGCGCACATACCCAGCCCGCCGCACTATCTCGACGGGACGGGGGCGGCGCGGCCGAGCAGGGCAGGTCGGAGCCGGACCGAGGCATTCGAGAAAATGCTTTCTGAATTCCCGCTGCCATCTTTCGAGGGCAGCCTTCCCGCGTCCCGCGAAGGGCATTTTCACCCCGATAGACGCTGCGTAACGGCGCATCTGTGCGAAGGTCGAGACGGCCCGCCGCACAGGCGTCGGCGAGAAGGCTACGCTCCGCAGGCGTTTCTCCGCGCCGGGCGCCGAAGGGCACGCCAAGCGCGCGGCCGCGCCGTCGCGATCGAGCTGGAACAGAAAAGTATTCAGACCGCGCCGGAGACTGATCGGGATCCTTTCCATATCAAGGATCACATGGTGATAGCTATGCTCCTCGAAGACGAACCGGCCGTTCACCCACAATCGGCAGCCATCCCATCCGGAAAACAGCAGCTCGGCATCCAATGCGCATGGGCTATAGACGACGGCCAAGGCGTAATAAAGCATGGACCATTTGTCCGGGTCCAGCCCCTTCATGCGCGCTTCCCATTCGGGAAATTCCTCCGCCGCATCCCGAAGCGACATGATCGGACGATATTCCAACGGGATTAGATCCCACGCAGCGGCGATCCCCTCGGGACGTCTTCGCGGGATGCCGCATATATCCCCGCAACCACCCCAAGTCGCCAAGTGGTCTCGTTCCCACGCGGCCGAACGCTTCTCTTGGAACAGATATGCATGGGGATTGACCGGCAAATCGCCTTCGAAAAAACCGGCGATGTGCCAGTCGCGCAGGAATCCGCCGGCGCCATTCCACTCCATGAGGCTTCGTTCTCTACGACGCGAAGTCATGGCGGTCTCCGATCGCTCGGTATGCGCGCCCGGCAGCCCCGCGGAAGCCGGCGCGAAACCCTCCGCGATTTCCAGCCGGACGTCTTCCTGAAAGGACGAAAGGGAATAAGACAAGGTAGCGGCGGCCCGTTTTACCTTCAGAGCGTCGCCTTCTGTCTGATGGCGTCGGCCGCCTCCTTGAGCTCCACGCTGACCATTCCGAGGTTCACGTCGTTCGCCAGCAGGACCAAAAGGAGCGAGGGTCCGGCGTCTATAAGCGCTATCCTGTTTTCGCTGCCTCCTATCACGAACCTCTGGAAGCGACCCAACCCGACGCGCTTCAGGGCGGCCTCGAGGGCGCCGAGTATCGAGGACGAGACGGCGCCGATCGCGCCTTCGTCCACATCGACGGCGAAATCGCTGGCCACTATTATGCCGTCGCGGTTCACGACCATCGAGCCTCGGACGCCCTGCGTCTTGTTCAGCTTATTCAGGATGTTTTTCATATCGTCCTTCCCCTACCACCCGACGGACGCAAGGCAGCGTCCGGATCTCATCGCGCCCCTGATACCGCGGCGGCGAATTCGCGAATGCTCTTTTCGAGCAACCCTAGCCGCACCGTTTTGGACGCGAAAACGGCGAGGATGAGATCGTCCAGCAGGAGCAGATGGATATTCCCGCCGTCGCCTTCTATCAATCCGTCCTCGAATGCCCCGACCCCCATCTTCTGGGCGTTTTGGCTGGTCGTACGATAGACGTTGGTTATCAGCGCTCCGGCAAGGCCTTCGTCTATCGAAGGATCCAGTTCGGCCGCCACCACCAATCCGTACGAATCCACCAATAGGGCGCCAGTGACTCCTTCGACCGCGCGCAGGCGGGCGATCCCTTCGCCCAGCAGGCGGTCGCGGGCCGTTACCGCACGTCCGGCCTGCGCCGGAGGCGCTCCAAGGGCCGCCGGCCTGCCAGCCGCAACGATGGTCTTCCTGCCGGTTATAGTCGTGGTCCCGCGGGGGACTCCAGACGAAGGCGCCGCCGCCCGCCCTCTGCCTGGGGGCATGGCTCCCGCCGGAGCTTCCTCCGCCGGCTCGGCCATCCCGGCCGATTCCTTGGCTTTCTTCAAAAGGCCCAGGATCGCCTCGTCGCCTGGCGCAAAGTACAGAATATCTTCCAGCTTCTTTGCCGCCTCGGCGGGCATGTTCAGATCCATGTAAACCTGGGCGAGGAGCTTCAAGGCCATGTAGTTGTATTTGTCAAGCTCAATGGCTTTCTCGAGCTTTTCGCGGGCTTGGGCCAGATCCTTCCTCTCAAGGTATATCTGGCCGAGAACAAGATACGTGCCGCCGTACTTCGGGAACGCTCTTATCCCGGCTTCGCATACGCTTATGACTTTATCCATCTCTCCGCTCAGCTTGTACAGTTCGGCCAGCCTGGCGTACAATATAGGGTTAGGATGCGTCTGGATGCGCTGTTGCAGGCGGATTTTTTCCGCTTCCCGTTCCCGCTTCTCCGCCTCGGCATAAAGCTTGTTCAGCTCGACGGCATTCGGGAAACGGCTGGCTCCCGTCTTAAGCACTTGGTAAGCCTTCTGAGGATTTCCGGCCTCATCGTACGCCGCAGCAAGCTGCACGTACAATCCAGGAGTCGGTCGGGCCTGCAGTTGCATTTCAAGCTGCGTTACCTTGCGGTTAGTGGACCAGGTACTAAGCCATCCGAATAAACCCATGAACGGATCCTCGCCAAACAGATCGCGCCGTCGCTCCTTTCCAGCCCGACAATTCCAGCCCCAAACCGCAATAAACAGATGCAACAACAGCTACCGGCCGTGCGGGGGGAAGTCAAGCGCTTTCAGCCTAAACATCCGACGACCTCCCGCCCGATGAAAGGGCCGGAAGAGCTTCCCTGCAGGGCGCGCCATTTGATAGTTCCCGACAGCGGTTGATGACGGAAGAGACTTCGAACCCTTCCGATAGCATCCCCGCCGAGAATACAGCCGGCTGCGTACCGGGTTTACTTCAGCGCCTCCTTCAGAACCACGACAGCCTCCGCCGCATCCTCTGCATACAGATCGGCGCCTATCTCCTTCGCGAACTGCGCCGTGACCGGCGCCCCTCCTATGATCGTCTTGCCCTTGTATCCAGCGGCCTTCAGCTTGGACACCACTTCCTTCATATTAACCATAGTGGTGGTCAACAGGGCGGAAATGGCCACCGCGTCGGCGTTCTTCTCCTTGGCGGCCGCCACGAATTTGTCCGACGGCACGTCTATGCCGAGATCCTCCACCTTGAAGCCTGCGCCGGTCAGCATAAGGGCGACTAGGTTCTTGCCGATGTCGTGCAGGTCCCCGGCAACCGTGCCGATCACGATCGTACCTTTCGAAAGCTCCGGTTTCTTGGCGAGGTCGCCTTCGATAAGGGCTATGCCGACCTTCATGGCCCGCGCAGCCACAAGCACCTCGGGAATGTAGAATTCCTCGGCGCGGAACTTTTGCCCGACCACGTCCATGCCGGCGATCAATCCATCGCCCAATATTTCCTCAGCGGGGATGCCCTGCGCCTTAGCCTCCTTAACCAACGCATCCACATCCTTCGCCTTGCCGGCGATAAGGCTGTCCTTAATCTTCTCCAGAAGCTCTTTTTTGTCGGCCATCTTCCCCCTCCCCTCGCGTAGAAATGCGCAACCTGCCCAAAAACGCTCACATCTACATCTGCGCGAGCGGCCCGGTCCCTCCACCGGAACGCTTCCGCAGCGTTACCTTCATATCTTACTCTCCGCTCTCCGGTTATAGAATCTCCCGATTTCGAAAGTAATATATCCGCCGGTTCGGGAAGGTCAAACGGTTTTTCGCAGCACCAGGGCATGACCGCCGCGGCCCGGCATCTGCGTGTCTGCGCGGCCGATTTCGAACTTCTCATAGACGGTGAAGGGCCGATACGGTTTAATTGGATGAGGCTTGCGGCTGTTCATGCCTGCCGCGAGATGAGTGTTCTGAGAGGGAGGCGGCAGACAACTATGCTTGAGGCGAACGATCCCGATCCTGTGAGTGCGATAAAATTCCTCCATCCGAGTCAGCGATCCGGGCAGCGCAGATGGTTGCGACGGATGAACAACTATTTCGTCTACAGGGCCTTTCGCCGTGCGATAAAGGATTGTCGGCCCGCCATGCCGATCCTGATGGCCCCTTGCGGATACGGGTGGTTCTTCGACAGGTTTCGGCGGGACGGCATCACGGTCGTGGGCGTGGACATTGATCCGAATGCCATCCGGTTCGCCAAGGCCGCCGCAGATCCGCCCATGCCGGTCTTCCAGAGCAACTGCCTATCCCTGCCGTTTGCGGACGGCCAGTTCGATCTCGTCTTGACCAATCGGTTTCTTCTCCACTTCAACGATGAGTTCAGGGCCATGGCGTTGAGGGAGCTTGCGCGGGTCGTTCGGCGATTTCTTCTCGTTCACTACGACACGGCTTCTTCGCTGCGCCAGTTCTTGAGGAACATCCGCGGCGCGGAGAAGCCGCATCGCGACATGTCCGCCATGAAGACTTGGCGCTCAACAAGCGCCGGGATCGGAAGCTGCTCCTGGACCGCCGAGGGATGGCCGACGAAGGGACCGTGGCTGGGCTTAAAATCCGCGACTTGTATTACGTTGCCCGCTGTTATCGGATCGCGTGTACTGTCTGTACGAAAAGACTTGACCGCTCGCCACCGGCGCATGGCTTTGCATCGCTATTCCGAACACAAGCCAAGGCAGCAGTTACGCGTCGGATCGGTCGGGAGGGCTCCCCTGCGAATGCAGCTGTTCGACCGTCTCGCCCGCAAGCTGGCTTTGTCGAATAAAAGACGCAAGGCGTTACCAGACAAAAAAGTTATGATGCCAGCTTGCGGCGAAGCCGTTTCCGCTTAAGTCCTTATCTTGGATAGATTTATAGCACAAATTATACAACAAGGCCTTGCCCCTCATTGCAGGAGTTCTTCAGGGGAAGAGGTCTTCGCCTTCTGTCGAAACTGGGGATGACACAGGACGCGCCCTCTGGCAGGAAAAGGCTCCGCATGGTAACCTTCGCCGGCATGATTGAGACCCGCTGCCCCAACCCGAAATGCCGTGCGATCTTTTCCGCGCCGGAGGACGAACTCGGCCATAACGTCCCGTGTCCCGCCTGCGGCCAGGTCATCACGGTAAGGCCGCTCGCTGCCCTGCTGGACCTCGATAGGCGGAGGGATCGCATGGCAGGGAACTTCCCCGATCGGAGGCGCCCTGAGGGCGACCCGCCCCTCAGCGCCCTGCTGGATGATATCCGCAGCATGTGGAATGTAGGTTCGATGTTCCGATCCGCCGACGGGGCCGGCGTAGGCAAATTGTATCTCTGCGGCATAACGGCTTGCCCCCCTCGCAAAGAAATAGCGAAAACTTCCCTGGGGGCGGAGGAAACGGTTCCTTTCGAATACTACGTATCGGCGCTCGATGCCATCCTTCCGATGAAAGCGAGGGGGGTCAAGATCGTATCGCTCGAGGTTGCAGAGCAAAGCGTGCCGCTGATGGGATTCCAACCCTCGCCGCCTCTTTGCCTAGTGGTCGGGAACGAAGTGACCGGCGTCTCGCGCGAGGTGCTCGACGCCTCGGATGCGATCGTAAGCCTGCCTATGAGGGGCGCGAAGGAGTCCCTCAACGTGGCCGTGGCCTTCGGCATAGCGGCCTACGTCATCGCTGAAAAGATATTCGGATGCGCAGGGAGAAATGCCGTGGCTTACGGTGGCGGTTCGGGGCCCCTGCCGTCCGGCTAGCGCCTCCCACGGTTCCGCCTTAGCCGGGCGTTGCGATCTGTACGGAAGGCGCCCAGCGGCAATCGCCGGCCTCGCAGATCCCAAAAAACCGGGATTCCGCCCTTGAAAAGAAACGACGCACGCCGCGGACGTGTAAGGGCGATATTCTCGGGTTGCGGGGGCCAAGACCCGCCGGAACATCAAGAAATCCCGAAATCGCGTTTGAGGATATCAAGCAGGTCCCAGAAGTTGTGGATGGTGTACGCCGGCGAGGTACGCCCCTGGCGGGAATGATAAGGACCTCCCCTGGCGTGCAGTACCGTGATCATTCCCGCCTCGTTGGCCGGATCAATGTCCGTGTCCGGTCTGTCTCCGACATGCATGCATTCGGCGGGCTTGAACCCCAAAGATTCTGCGGCCTTTATATACAGTCTTGGATTCGTCTTACTCATCCCAATCTGCTCGCCGATCAACACGGCCTCCGGGGACAAGTACGGCAACACGCCCAGCCTTACAAGCTTCTCCGCCTGCTTGACGGCTATTCCGGAGCTTATGACGCCCAGACACATCCCGCGCGCGGACAGTATCCGCAGCACCTCCAACGCATCTTCGTAGGGCCTGAGGTCCTGCCTGACCGTATCGTGATATGCTACCATGCCGGCTGCCACTAAAACCGCCGGGTTCGCCCCGCCGCGCGCCTCCGCCGGCAGCCGCAGCAGCAGCCGGTCCAAATGGTGCTCGTCGTTCGAAGTGAATTCGCGGACTACTTCTTCCAACTCCGCCGCCAACGTCTCCATATCAGCGCGAAGCCCGGATGCCATCATTGCCCTCAGGGCATTGGCGCGGGCCTTTCGAACAAACTCCGTCGTCGAATACAAAGTGTCGTCTATGTCGAAAAATATCGCCCTTACTCGTTTCAAACCGCCCATGTTCTCGATCCTGGTTTCCCGCGATTCCCTTGGCCATCGAGGTGCCTTCGGCCCCGGATGTTTGCGCCCTTTTCGGGAATCGCGCTCCAAGGACGCGCAGGTCCCCTTACGCTTCGCATCCGTCAAAGGTGGTCTATTTTAATCCACTCGCTTCCGGCCGCCACGAAAATCCCGCCGTCGCGAACCGGTTGCGCTGTCTGCGGACGAGAGAGGAATTTCTGCGTCGGAGGGAAGGTTTTACCCCAAAGCTTCATAGTGAGCGCGGATCTCGAACTCGGCGTTTCCCTCGATTTTTACCCAAAAAGTTTTTATAGAGCGCCAA
>CALKMO010000092.1 GCA_937991785.1 uncultured bacterium
AGGCGGCGCGAAACCGCGTCATGGCACAGGCAACTGGATCGTCCCGGCAAAAATCCCGAAAGGGGCGGCGGCCTAGTTTTGTTCCCTGTTTTGCAGCCAGATTAGATTTGGTGGGGAGGGAGGGATTCGAACCCCCGAAGGCATCGCCACCTGATTTACAGTCAGGCCCCTTTGACCGCTTGGGTACCTCCCCGATAATCCGTCTCGCCCCGCCGCAGGAAACAATATCGCTGAAAAAACATATCAGTCAAGCGAACGAACCGGGTTGTTTCCCATATGCGTAATCCAGCCGTTCGCCCGACAGAAGACGTTGCGGGAGCGGAAGGTTAAAGCCCGCAGATCACGGGCTTTCCGAGGACGGCGCTTGGGAGTCCGGCCCCAGCCACTTCGGTCCGATCGAATGTGGCACGCCCATATGATCCAGAATGCGGCCGACGACGAAGTCCACCAGATCCTGTACCTTGCGCGGGCGCCCATAGAACCCGGGACACGCGGGCAGGACTACAGCGCCGGCGAGCGCCAGCGAGCCGAGGTTTTCAAGGTGGATGGCCGACATGGGCGTCTCGCGTGGAACAACGATCAGCTTGCGGCGTTCCTTCAAAACGACATCGGCGGCCCGCTCGACCAGGTTGCGCGATGCCCCGGACGCGACGGCCGAAGCGCAGGCCATCGAGCACGGCACTATGGCCATGGCATCCAGACGGTACGATCCGCTGGCGAGGGGCGAGGTCATCGCGGCGTGGTGGTGGCACCTGAGACGCATGGCCCCTTTGAGCCCGAGGTATCGGGGATCGAACCTGTCCGCGTCAGCGTTCAGCCCGGCCTCGATGCGTAGTATATCGGCGCCGCATGGAGTGAGCACAAGATGCGTCTCGATCTCGCGGCGGGACAGCAGTATCTCCAGCAGCCTCAGGGCGTAGGCAGCCCCGCTGGCGCCGGTGATGGCCACCGCGATCTTCGATGTCCTTCCGCCAACGCCTGCATCCATTAATGCCGCCCTATTCTCCGGAACTCCCGCCCAGTCCGTGCTATAGGCCCTTAGATCCGGATAAGACCGAGGGCTCGACATTACGGCCGGGCCGCCACAAGACCGGGCCGGGCTAAAGTCGCGCCAGCGCCTCCTCGACCGAGCCGCCGACCACCTCGTAGGTCCTGCCGTCTATCTGTTTGAACCACGGCTTATTGCCGAAATTAGGGACCCGGCCGCGCGAGACTAGTTCCAGCCGCATCCGGACGGGTCTGGCCGCTTTGAACGGTTTGAACCGTCCCCTGTTCTTCTTGAGCTCGGCCACAGCCTCGGCGCATTTTCCCTCTATCATCGCGTGCGCCTTGTCCTTGGGCAGCAGTATGCCGCCTTGGCAGCCGAGGCCGACCTTCACCTGGGCCGTCACTACGCCCGGCAGGAAGGCTCGCGCCTCGCGGCAAACCTTGTCGTCGCCCGACACCAGAATCGTCGGCACTCCGGCATCTCCGGCGATGCCGGCATCTATAGCCAACTCGCCGCACCTGCGTCCGTTGATCCAGAAATTCTGCCATCCCTTGGACGACATGGTGTGCTCGAGTATGGCTTCCCTCGTGCCGGCCATCGCGTGATATCCCAAAAGGATCAACCCGTCGTACTCCGCTATCCCAGGCATGCGGCCCTTTTCGGTGGAACCCTGAATGTATTCCGCTCGGGGATCGAGTTCCTCCCATATGAAATTGAACCCGCTTCCGTGCGCGTCGCGAACCGTTATCTTCTCCGCGCCGCCGGCGATGCAGCCGCGGACGCAGGCATTGACGTCCCAGCACAGATACCGCCGGGCCGCGGCGTAAAGCCCGGGGTCCTCGCTCGCGCTCACCTGCGCGCTCTTGACTATCCCGCTTATGCCCTCCATGTCAACCATCACGAATATCTTCATCGCGTGCCTCCTTCACGATAACCGAGCCCCGCCGCGCCGCCCTTCCTGCCGCGTCGCGCGAACGACCGGCGCCCGAATCCGTCGCCGCGCGGCCGTCATGCGCGCGCTGATCGCGCCGCGCGCGAACTGCCGACCCCGCAACGGATCGAGCCGGGATGCGCGGCAGGTCTCCGGAATCGCCGGCGAATCGGGATCAACCCCTTTTCCCGAAGTGCCTGACGAACGCCGCGATCGAACGATCGTAGGTCCTTTCCGCCTCCGGAGGGAACAGGCAGCCCGGAAGTTCGCCGTTGGACCTGTGGTACGCGATGCACGCGCAGCAGTTTCCCTTTCTGGAACACGGCTCGTACGTGCACGTGCACCCCTTCAGATTATCCTTCATGGACGGACATTCCCTGGCCATATCGCGCCCCTCCTCTCGTTCATCCCCGACCCTGCGGAATTGCCGGACCTTTCGATCCAGCCGGATTCCTTGCCGCTTCCCCCGCTTCCCTTCGCCGACGCCCTGGCCCGATTCGGTTGCGGCTCCGCCCCCCGGTGCGACAGGACCGCGGTCCCCATTGAGTCCGAAGCGGATCCGTCCTTACATGGGACGGCCGCCCCGCCCCGCACAAGACAGGCGGCAATGTGCCCTTTCGGACCGCATCCGTCAAGCATCCTCCTTTCGCCCGGTTGCTGCGCTATCCGCCGATGATAAAAGTATCTTCATGCGGCATCGTCCCAACGGTCCGGATATAGCGGTTCTTTTGGAGCGTTCAGTTTCCCTGTTTTCCGCCCGAAAGAAATTTCCCGAGAGCGCCAGGCACGAACCGGCGCCTGCCGCCTAGCCCTGGCCGTGCGCGTCCCTCCGAATACCAGATCGCCGCGCAATGTTGCATCGCGAATGATTCGATCGAAACATCCGCTTCGGCGAGAGGACCTTGAACCTCCCGGTCCGCTCCGTAGAATCGCGCCCATGCGCGAAAGGTTGCTAAAGGCGTGGGCCAGACTCGGGTGGGATTGCCCGTATTCAGTGCTTATCGTCGCCGCCGTCACGTCCGCGTTTTCCGTATATTACGCCGTTACCAATATCGGCCTTATGCTTAACCGCAACGACATGCTCCTGGCCAGGGAGAACCGGTTCCACAAGCTGTACCTCGACTACCAGAAGGAATTCGCGCCGCGCGACGACATCGTAGTGCTCGTAGAGGGCGAGGACGAGGATGCGCTTCGCCGGACCGTCGAGGATCTCGCCGAGCGAATCCGCAGTGAACCGGCCCTGACCGATCTCTTCTACAAGATGGACCTTAAGTACATCAAGGGGCGCGAGCTGCTGTACCGCGAACTTGGCGATCTGGTGGACTACCTCGACGGGCTGCGGCGGCTCGAATCCGAAGTCGGGGCGGGCGAGGCGGCCGGCGGGTTCAGCCTGGCCCGCATGCTGTCGCCGCTGAGCCGCGTCGGGATGCGGCGGGGGACGGAGAGGAACCGGTTGAGCCGCGAAGACCTGGAACGCCTCGACGCGATACTCGAGAACATCGAAAGCGCCCTGGAAGGCAGGGACGACTACAGGACGCCTTGGGATCCTGACGCGGGGAAACGCCCGGACCTCGGGCTCGCCGTCCCCGATCCTTCCTCGCCCGATCCCGAGAATCGCGTGCCGACCCATTCGTACCTGGCGATGCGCCGCAAGGACGGGCTCCCGATGTACACGATGCTGATGCGCTCCACCCACGAAGACCGGCAGGGAGTGCCGGCGATCAGGCGCATCCTGGCGGATTACAAGCCGCCGGCCGGCGTTTCCGTCGGACTGACCGGGGAACCGGTTATAGAGGAGGACGAGAACGAGGCCAGCAACAAGAACATGACGTTGATCTCGATCCTGGCCCTCCTCGGGATACTTGTCGTCTTCGCGCTCATATTCCGCGAATTTCTGCGCCCGTTTTTCGGGGTGGTCGGATTGCTGGTTGGGCTTTGCTGGTCCGCCGCCTACCTGGTGTTCGTCGTCGGGCACCTGAACATAGTATCGGTATGCTTCGTGGCGATACTGATGGGCCTGGGGATAGACGTCGGAATACACGTCATAGGACGATACGAGGAGGAAAGGGCGGCGGGCCTCGACGGGCCGGCGGCGATAATGCGAGCCTACGCGACGGCCGGACCGGGGATACTGAGCGGGACGCTGACGACGGCGTGCGCCTTCCTAACGGTTCTGCTGGTGGATTTCCGGGGCATAGTGGAGCTTGGGATAATCGCCGGCGGCGGGATCGTACTGTGCATGGCGGCGATCCTGACGGTGGCGCCGGCGCTGCTCAGGCTGACGTCGAGGCGCGAGCCGGTTGAAGCGTGGCGCGCGCGGCTGGCCGGACATTCGGCGCCGGCAGGGGCTCCGAGGTGGGTCCTGCGCAGGCCGGTCTCCGTCGCGATAGGAGGCGCCGTCCTCGCGGCCGCCTCGGCGCTCGGCATCTCTTCCACCTCGTTCGACTACAACATGCTCAACCTGCAGTCGCCGGGCGCAGAGTCCATAAGGCTGGCCATGCACATGCTGGAAAACGCCGACGGCTCGCTCCTTTTCGCCATCGCCAGTTATGGGGACCTCGACACCCTGCGACGCAAGCGGGACGAGTTCGAGGCGTTGCCGGTGGTAAAGAAGACGGAGAGCGTGCTGAGCCCGCTGCCGGAGGAGGTCGAGGCAAAGCGGCCCATATTGCGCGAGATGAGGGATCCCGTGCGCAAGATACTGGGGACGCTCGCGCGGCGGCAGCCCGATCAACCCAGAACCATGGCGGCCTCGCTGGCCGCGTTGCAGGTCGGTCTGGTCGCGGGCTCGGTTGCCGAACGCGACGCGGACGTCGCTAAGACGGCGCGGCGAATGGCCGGCAGGTGCGGGCGGCTTTCGGCTCGCCTGCTGTCCGGACCGGCGAAAGAGACGGCCGAACGGCTGGCGGCCGTTGAGGAGAGGATGCTTTCGGACCTCGAGGCGAACATCCGATTCCTCGAATCGCGGCTCGACCCGCCCGACGTCGCGGTGGGAGACCTGCCGGCGCCGTTCCGCGCCAGGTACATCGGAAGGTCGGGAGGCTACCTTATCCAGATATTCCCCAGGGAGAACGTATTCGAGCGGGAGCCGCAGGCGAGGTTCGTAAGCGAGCTCAGGAAGGTAGAACCGGACGTAACGGGATCGCCGGTTCAGCTGTACGAGTTCGTCGAGCTTTTGCGAAGATCGTTCGAGATAGCCGGCGCTTACGCGGTCCTGGTCATCCTGTTGATCGTCATCCTCGATTTCCGCCGCATCGTGCCTGCCGTACTGGCCCTGGTACCGCTCGGATTCGGCATGCTCTGCCTTTGCGGGATCATGGCCCTTGCGGGGCTCAGGTTCAACGCGGCCAACATCTTCGTTCTTCCCCTGCTGATGGGTATCGGCGTTGTAAACGGCATCCATCTGCTGAACCGCTTCCGACAGGACGGGTTCCCAGCCATATGCAAGCCGCTTCTGGGGACCAGCACAGGAACATGCATGCTCGGATGTTCGCTGACGACTATAATCGGGTTCTCGGTACTGCTGCTCAACCCGCACAGGGGCATCCAGAGCCTCGGCGCGGTGATGTCCATCGGGATGGTGACGACCCTGATAGGAGCGACCGTGCTCCTGCCGGCCGTGATAGCTCTGGTATTCGATCCCAGCACCCGGACGGGAGCCATGCCGTCGGATTGCGTACCGCCCAAACAACCATAGGCGGACGAGGCCGCCTGCAGCCCGGGCTGAGCCGAGGTCGGTTGCTGCGAGCGGTAACGGCGCGGATGGCGCTTCAAGCATCAAGGCCGGTCTGCAGAAAAAACGGAAAGGGGGGCGATTGCCCCCCCTTTCCGCGGCCGAACATAACAATGCGATTTCTTACTCGGTGACGGCCCAGTTCCCGTTTGCCAAGTTGAGGTTGAACTGGTTGGTGTGCGCGGCATTGGCGTTCGCGCCCGAGAGGGTATCTTTCTGATAGACAGTTCCTTGCGTGTTGATCTGGAAGTTCGACCGGCCCGTGCTGTCATAGGCGGCCGGCGCGGCGGACAGACCGAATCCAATCGTCATGTTGTTGCCGCTGAGGTAGGTCGAAGTGGTCGTATCGGAATACTGAACCCGGAAGATATATCCGGCCTTCGGCGCCGCGGTGGTAACGTTAGGTGCAGTAAACGATCCCTGCGCCTTGGCGAAAGCCAGGTCCACAAGGGCTATCGTGTTGCTGTTGGCCAGCATGTAAAGCCCGTCCCCTGCCCCGCCGGGAGGGGCACCGGCATCGTTTAAAGATAAGCCGGCACCGTAGAGTTCCTGCGAATATTCCAAAATGGTGTCGTTGTCGTAGTCCGTTCTGCGGAAGGTGTTCTGCGCCGTGGCGTAGGCCCTGCAGGCGGCGACCGCAGCCGATTCATTCGCGGCCATCCTCGACCTCAGCAGGTTCGGGATCGCTATCGCGGCAATGATGGCGATGATCGCGACCACGATCATCAGCTCGATCAACGTAAAGCCTTTTCTCATCGGTTCTCCTCCTTATTACAAATCCAACACACAAATCTCCGACCTCAAAGAGGCCGCCCACCAAAGGTGTATCTTCTATCGCTTCCGTCGTCCACACCTCCTTTCTGCCTCTAGCGTTACAAAACGCTATTTCGAGGCCAATCTAAATGTTACCCCCGCCTTTTTTCGACATGCATATTTAACTAACAAATGTCAAGCCAATAAGCTCAGAAAATACCTCGTAGACATAACTTGTTTTTTTTATAGCTAGATACGCATCAAAGCGACAGCTCCCCATTTCTTCGA
>CALKMO010000093.1 GCA_937991785.1 uncultured bacterium
AGCGCCGCGTTGCTTATAAGCGTCCAAGGAGTGGTCGTCCACGCCAGGTAGTAGGTCTTCGGATCCTCGGCCGACTTGAAGGCCACGTAGACGCTCGGATCTTCCACTTCGCGGTACCCGAGCCCCACCTCGTGGCTCGACAGCGCCGTACCGCACCTTGGACACCATGGCACGACCTTGTGGCCGCGGTACAGCAGTCCCTTCTTCCACAGCTCCGATATCGCCCACCATACGGATTCGACGTATGATTTGTGATACGTGACGTAGGCATCGTTCAAGTCTAGCCAGAACGCGATCCGCTCGGTCAACCTCTCCCACTCGGCCGTGTACCGGAAGACGGAGTCCATGCACTTCCGGACGAAGGGCTCCACCCCGTACTTGAGGATGTCGTCCTTCTTGTCCAGCCCCAGTTCCTTTTCGACCTCAATCTCCACCGGAAGCCCGTGCGTATCCCAACCGGCCTTTCGGGGGACGTTGAATCCGCACATGGTTTTGTAGCGCGGGAACAGATCCTTTATGACCCTGGTCAGGACGTGGCCCGGGTGGGGCCTGCCGTTGGCGGTCGGGGGGCCTTCGTAGAAACGAAAGATCGGACCTCCCTTGTTCATCTTGAGAGTCTTTACGAAGATATCGCGCTCCTTCCAGAACCGCAGGATCCTTTCCTCCATCGCGGGGAAATTCTCCCGCGGGTCCACTGCTTCGAACATGCTTCCTCCTTGTTCCCCGACGCTTCCTTCGCAGAGCTCGGCATCGCCTGATCGCCGCGAACCGGGGCCGCCCATCGTTGCGGCCCAACCGTGGGGGGCGTCGCAATATCCCGATCGCGTGCCGGAGCGCGGGCCCGGACCGTCCTTTTCGGTTCCCTCCAGACCTTGCGCTTCCTAAAAACATCCCCCATCGCCGCCTTAGGCGCATCGAAACGCATCGTTTCCGGCGGAGTCGAGTCTCTTCGTATATTCCCAGGCGCCTTTATCGTCAACGTCCGGAAAGAGCCGAGCTCCTGGTCTGATTGCCGCCGCCTTGCGTCCCCGCTGGAAAAATCGGACGGATGACGGATACTTGGGTTTTGGGACGCGGAACTTTGGGCCTTGAGCTTGGGTTGGAGGTGGAGCCGCGGGCATCTCCATCCGCGCGCATCAAAACGTTCGTGCTTTTTCGGGGCGGCAGTTTAAGCAGAAGACGCGGTCCGATCAAGCTCGATAACGTCTTGGGGAAAGCTCTCCGATCCAACCGCCGGCGTATCGGGCGGAGAGGTGCGGGTGAAACGACCATGTGTTCAAAGTTTGGGTCGGTCCCGTTTGCGATTAGATGCGGAGGCGCAAAGCGAAAAAATGAAGCGGAACGGAGAGACGGCCTTCCAACGATGCATAATTCCATCGTGTGGCTGGACCGGCGGGATACGCGAGGTTGTTAACAAGTGCCCCCGATGCGGAGAGCTCGTGGACGTCGCCTACGAGTGGGAGAAGATGCCCTTGCCGGCGCGCCTCGCGGATTTCGACGCCCGGGCGGCCGATTTTCGGAATCCCTTGAATTTCTCGGGCGTCTGGCGATTCAAGCCGCTGCTGGACTTCGCTCCGGACGCGGACGTTGTGACCATAGGCGAGGGCCGGACACTGCTCAGGCCATCGGTATCGGCAGCCGAGTTCGCCGGGATGCGGCCCGGAAACCTGTTCCTCCAGTACGAAGGGCTGAATCCGTCAGGCTCTTTCAAGGACAACGGCATGACGGCCGCATTCACTCATGCCCGCATGGTCGGCGCCAGGATCGCCGCCTGTGCCTCGACCGGCAATACCAGTTCCTCGCTGGCCGCCTACGCCGCCGCCTCCGGAATGATGAAAGCTGTCGTCTTCGTCGGCGCCGGACGGATAGCCGGCGGCAAGCTCTACCAGGGCCTCGAATACGGAGCACGCACCGTTCAGATACGCGGGCGCTTCGATACGGCCATGCGGCGCGTAATGGAGGTTACCGCGCTCAAGGGAATATACCTTGTGAACTCCGTAAACCCATTCAGGCTTGAGGGCCAGAAAACCATAATGTACCGCGTATTGGAAGGCCTGAACTGGGATGTCCCCGATTGGATTGTCTGTCCGGGCGGCAACCTGGGCAACTGCTCCAGCTTCGGCAAGGCCTTCATGGAGCTGCGTGACTTGGGGATGGTCGGGCGCGTGCCGAGGCTGGCGGTCGTCAACGCCGAGGGCGCCAGAACCTTGGATATCGTTTACAACGAACGCAAAGTGCGATGGAACGGCGGCAGGCCCGACGCGGAAGGGATAGCGGCGTATTTCAAAAAGATGGACGCGGAAGGGATCGAGGCGCACACGATAGCATCGGCCATCGAGATAAACCGGCCGGTCAACCTGAAGAAGGCGCTCCGCGCTCTTGAGGCGATGAACGGAACGGTCCTTTCCGTATCGGACCAAGAGATACTAGACGCCAAGGCTGCGATAGGCAGGAGCGGAATAGGATGCGAACCGGCGAGCGCCGCAAGCGTTGCCGGATTGAGGCGGCTGGTCGAAAGAGGTGTCGTCTCGGGATCCGACCGCGTCGTGTGCATACTCACAGGCCACCTCCTTAAGTCGCCCGCAGGTTGCATACAATACCACCTCGGCGGGAAAGGCGGTCCTGGGAAGGAGCTGGCCGAATACGGCATCGCTCGGAATCCGCTGGCCAACCCTACTGTCGAGGTGGACGACGATCTGGACGCGATCCTTAAGGCTATGGACGACGTATGACGGATAATCCGAGGACTGACCTGGCCCATCTTCTTCTCGAGCTTTGAGTTGCGACTTTTCTTCGCGCGTCGCTTGCACAACGCTTGTACTGCCGGCGGCGGTTTTGATTTCGGCTCCGACCGGATCGTCGGTCCGAACAGGCCGATCATCGGTGCCGGCAGACAGCGCCGCCGATTCAT
>CALKMO010000094.1 GCA_937991785.1 uncultured bacterium
ACCGTCACGTTAAGCTTGATGCTCGCCAAGGGCGTCTTGCCGTCCGCCCCTAAAGACTGGCCGATGACCTGGATCGTGTGCACCGGAGAATGCCCGGTCGTGATCGTCTCGGGCGCCTTGCGCATCGCCCAGGCGAACTCCGTGAAGCCGTCCATCGCCCACCAGTTGTTGACCATGTCTATCGAGTGCCTGTGGATCAGGTCCTCGTAACGCACGAACTGGTGGTATCCGCCCCTGGTCCATCCGATCCTGTCCACCCACGCGCCGACGCCGGTGTTCATGCCGGTACCGGCCAGCAGGTTCCAGTCCGACTCATCGAACCAGAACCGCCCGTCGGTCTCCCTCGCCGGATAATCGCTGCCGCGCATGTACATCCCGACCTTTCTTGTGGCCAGATCCATTACGGGGCAGGTGTAGCCGTTGAACGGCTTGCGCCCCAGGAACAGCATCGCGGCGCACGGGTTCTGCGCGATGGCCGCCGCCGTGTACACGTTGATGACTTCGTTGGCATTGATCATGTGGTAGCATTTCTTCTCGGCAAGGTAATGGCCGGTGCGGTCAGTTCGGTCAGCCCCGTTGCGGCCGGGATCATCCCACGGGTTGAAGTAGTCGAACTGGACCGTCGTCAGACCGTCCACGATGCCGTCGTCGTCGGAATCAACGCGGTCGGCGCCCAGCCTGAGCTTATGGACAAACCCGCACAGCCGCGGAGAAGGATGGTTGATGAAATATCCAAGTATGTTGCTGGCCGGACTGAGGTCCGCCCACGTGTCGCTCTCCATCCGCGCCGATCCGGTCGGACAGGACAGAAGGTTCATATGATTCCTCATGTACAGGTCCGTGTAGTAATATTCCTTCCATCCGGAGAACAGGTTCCGCTGCATCGCCTCCCGCATCGCCAGGCTCGTGTGCGAGACCCGGCGCTGTATCTTCGCGGCATCAACGCCCGCCAGCCTGCCTTCATAGGGTTCTATGCTGTAGGAACCGTCCGTTCCGCGCCTTAGCGCGTACGGGTCGCTGAACACGCGCGGGGGCGTCTTCGAGCCGATATCGTTGCCCTTGTCGTCAACCTGAGATACGTACGACGGGCAGAATTCGGAAGGCGCCGACCCGGCCCAGGGCCTGTAGATGACCGGTGCCTTCGCCTTGTCGTCGAGGTCCTTCAACCAGAAGTTGAAGTTGCGGTCCATCGGCGTCGAGGGGCCTTCCTCCCAGAGCCTGGTGAACAGCGGCCCCTTCGTGTCCGGATCGCGCCCATCGGGCCAGTTAACGCAGCCTGCAACCATGTAGGGATATCGGCGCTGGTAGGAGTAGCACTGCTGATCGTTGCTCTTTTCGTACAGGTTGGCCAGCGTCATGCCGTCGTCGAGCTTGACGTAGTCTATCGTTATCGAACGCTTGCCGGGGAAGCGCACGTCCCTGTAAGGTTCCCTGTCCCTGCCGGGCCAGCCGTCGTCGTTATCCTTGTCGTCGCCCATGTACTGAGAGTTGGTCACGTCGGTGCGCCTGCGCAGCGTCATCGTTATCGGGCCGTCCCACGCCCCCTTGGCCTGCATGACCTTCGGATGGAAGTATACGCACAGGTATAGGCCCGGCTCGTGGCCTATCCGCGCCTCGCGGTAGCTGCCCCAGTTGAACCGCCGCGACCCGCCGCGATGCTCTATGCGCCAGCCCTTGTGCCCGCTGCTGCTATTGGCCTCGCCGTAGCTCCTGCCCTGATATATCGGGTTGCCGTCCGGGTCGGTACCGACCCGGATGCTTAATCCACCAACGTACTCGTAATAGAATTTGCCGGAAGGGTCCTTGCCGTAGTCTACGCCGTCCTGCCTGGTGTTATACGCCCAGCCCGGATTGAAAACGAACTTCCTGGTGGCATTGTTGAAATAGTACGTACCGGAGTAAGTCCTGCGGTATTCGCCGGCGTTGATGAACACGCCGTATTTCAACTGATCCTCGGGATTCGGACAGGGTTCGTCGGTCTCGCCCCTGTTAAGGTTCATGTGAGACAGGCGATCCTCTGTGATCAGGCGCGAATGGTACATCGCGCAGTTTTCCTTCTCCGCGTCGGTGGCGCTGCTCCCTTCGGCAGGCGCCCATGCGCTTACATCCGGGTAGAACACGTCCACGCCGTTCACCCACAATTCGTAGTATCGCGACATCCGCCGCCCGAACTGCCGCGTCTTGAAGTCGAACCGCCACGTGAATTCACGCTCCTTGCTCCCAACGTCGCCGCCGAAGTAGTTGTGGGCGAAGGTGCCGGAGCTGTGCATGCCGGCCCAGGCGTATATCCAGGGGTAGTACAGCTCAACGAAGCCCCACTTCTCCTCCTGGCCGTTATAGCCGGTCATCTGCCATTCCTTGCCGCCGTCGGCGCCGTAGTCGAGCTTGTCGCGCGGCTGCCAGTCCTTGTAATTGTCGAACTCGTCCTTGTCCTTGCCGATGTTCTCGGTATCCTGCGCCGACTCGCTGACATCCTTCCTGCAGTACCACAGATGCTCCGGCACCCAGCCGATGCCGATCTCGTTGATGACCGGGAAACAGGGCGCGGACAGGAACATCTTCTGTTTCGAGCCGACCAGGTCCGACCTGTTGCCCGGGTCGAATTCGCCGCACGGCGAGTTTTCCGGACCGGCGCGTTGGACCAAATCGTCCACGGTGTTGCCGTAGAGCACCTCGGTCTTGGTGCCGTCCACCCTGACCGCTGCCGGCCAGGGGCGCGAATGCAGGCGGGCGCGCGGCGTCAAGCTGTCGCTGCCGCGGCTGCCGTCGTCGGCGGACCAGTCGCCCAGCGACCGGCCGTACATGGTAAACAGCCACGAGAGGGCCGCAGCCTTGGTTCTGTCCAGGTACCACTTGACCTCGGAATCGCTCAGCCCGGCCAGCTCATCGGAGGTCACCTTGTTTAAATACATCTCTCTGGGCAGAAACGGTTTCGGTTTGCCTGTGTCATCGGCCCGCTCATACAGGTACGTCAGGTCCTCCAGTATCTCGCAGAAACGCTTCCTGGTCTGCTCGCCCGCGGCCGTCTTGCCCTGGAAGCCCGACTTGTTTACGCCGGAATCGTTGTAGTATTTCGGCCCGGCGTCCATCAGGCTGTCGCCGGCCGTATAATAGCGGTACGAATCCCAAGTGGCGGCGTGCCACCGCCACGACTGTTCCCTGTCGCCTCTGAACCAATCGAGCTTGTCGTGGCCGCGGTCGTCCAGGACCAGCCTGTCGCGGGTCCAAGTAGGCGCAAGCATGTACTCGTAACCGTGTACGGTAAACAGGTTGGCGATCATCGCGGCGTCCTCGAGTATCTCGTGCTGCGTTACGCGTACCGGGTCGGGCTTGGGCTTCTCCCCCGGCTTGCTCGGCGGCGGCTTGTTCGTCTTGTTCGCCGCCTGCAGGGCGTACGGATGCTTGCGCATCACCATCACCAGCTCGGGACGGCTCTGGAACGGCCCGTAGCCGACCGATTGGCCGCCGTAGAATGCGCCCTTGAATTCTGCAGGCGCGGGCCCGTCGCTGCCCACCCGATAGATATCCAGGACATTGAAGAGCTGTATCGGCCCATAGTATGTGGTTTTGGGATCGGTCCTACCCCATTCGCACTGCAGCGACTTCAGGTTCCCGAGATGTTGATATTTGAAATCTCCCCACTCGTTGTGGCCCTGGTCGAGCGCGTACACAACTATCCAGGGGTAAAACTCGCCGTTCTGATACGCGTTGTAATTCTCGCCGGGGTCGCCATACCAAGTGGCGGTGGTATCCGGCCCCCAGAACCACGTCCGCCGCTCGCACCCGTTGATGTTCACATGCCCGCAGTCCGGCCATATCTTGACGGCGTAGCGGCCGACCTTCCGATACTTGCCGTCGGCGTCCGGATAGGGGGAATAAACATATATCCACTTGGCATCGCGCACATGGATGAGCGTGTCCTTGGTGATGGATATTCCCAGCGGGGTGTATATTTCCCGCTCGTAGTCCACGTTGACCTGATTTATGTTTTTCAAGCCTCCTCGAGGACTTGCGGCCTCGGCGCCGGCCCAGGTCCCGCCCGCCACAGGGCTGATGTTGGTCTTGCACGCCGATATGCCGGGCGGGGCGCCGGCAACCTCTACCTGATCTCCCGTCGGATAATCGAAAACATCCGAGGAGCCGGACCTGTTTACCGTCGGGTCTATCAGCTCGGACCTGAAGATCAGATAGAACGAATCGCATGTTATCCGATGGTCAATGTAGTCGAATTCGCCCTTGCCCTGATCGTAGTAGGAGCCGTGCCGGTACTTGGCCGGAACGCTCCTGTTATTCACCACCACTCCAAGCTCGAACAAATCGCCGTTGTCCGTATGGTCCGGCAGGAATTCGTCGTGAAACTTGCCGCCGCCAAGCTTATAAGTCTTGGAACCGGGCCTGGTTTCCTCCATCCAATTATACCAGCCCGATACGAAGTCCCATCGGTATTCGCTCTTCTGCTCGATTATCGGCACGTCGTTGTACAGATACGCGGCATCGCTGAGCTTCTTCGCGAACGGGTATTTCTCGTTGACCCCCCAGACATCATACATAAGCTCGGCGATGGCGCGGTTCATGCCTATGTGCGCCATGTGCTTGGCGTTGTCGCCGCGCCGGTAGTACATGCTGGCCATCACGTCGCCTACAACGACGTGGGCGAAGTAAACGCCCAGAACCAGCAGTCCGAACAGAACAAGTACCACCAAGGCAAGCACTATGCCCTTTTGGTTGGAGACCTTGTCCGGCTTCATATGCGCAATCTCCTCGCCGCTTCGCCCGTCGCTCCGCCGAAGGCATACCCCAATCCGCGACGAACGGTGCTGCCAGCCCAACTCCTCACGCCTCCCTCCCGAAATCGCATTCCCTGCGGTTCCATCTCCCTAATTCGAATCTCCTGACCTCTGCCGTATTGTGTGCCTTACTTCGACTTTTCAGACATCACTTTCTCCCATTGTTTTTCAATAGGCAAATGTTACCTTTCGTTACCATGACCCTCAAAATGATGCTCGCCATGTTACTACTTTGCAACTGTTCGTTTTATTATGGTTTCCGCCAGGCCGCCTCGGAATCAAACATAAGATTTTATAAATCAATAACTTAAATCTAAACCTACGTTGCAAGGCCTAATGGCGGCCCGCAGAACATAAAAAACATAACTTATTTATTATAAGCATGTTATGTATTAATGGCCAAACATGTACCGGGCTCAGCGCAATCCCCTGGCTGCCACAGTATCTCCCATAACGTGTCTGCCTGGTAATTGCACCTTGAGCAGACGAAGCGCCGAGCCATCCCCGCAACCGACGATTATGCCGGATGAAGAGTCGCATTTCAATATAGAACCGGGTATTACATCGCATCCCTCCGTCCGTCCGGCCGGGACGATACTGTCGGCATCCACGATTTGCGCCGCATGGATGCGTATGCGTTCGACGCCTCGCGAATAGGTCAGTTGCAGGTCTGCCCATGCCACTGGCCAGGGATGGAAGGCCCGCACGGCCCTTTCCAGTTCCCCGGCGGACCTGGAAAAATCCAGGCGGCCGGATTCCTTCGAGAGTTTCGGAGCGTAGGTTGCGAGCGATTCGTCCTGCTCCGCGAAGCGCGCCCGTCCCGACTCGACAAGATCCAGTCCCTCGACGAACAGAGCAGCGGACAGCTCCGCGATTTTTTCAGAGAGCGTGCCGGCCGTGTCCGTGGGAGCAATGGGCAAGCTCCGCGCCAGCAGTACAGGGCCGGCATCCATCCGGCGTACCATGCGGATCAGCGTTACGCCGGTCTCCGTATCTCCGGCCAGTATCGCCGCCGGAATCGGCGCCGCACCGCGGTATCTCGGCAAGAGCGACCCATGGGCGTTCAAGGCGCATATCTTGGGAACCGACAACACTTCGCGGCCGAGGATGCAACCGTATGCGATGACGCAAAAGACGTCGGGCTCCATCACGCGCAAAGCGGCGGCTGTCGGGCCGTCGTTCGGGTTTTCCGGCTGCAGTATTGCATCCGGCGGGACGCCGCCTTCAAGCGCGCGGACCTTGACCGGCGGCGGTTCGGGCGCCGATTTCCTGCCCTTTGGTCTATCGGGTTGCGTGACGACGCCGACGAGCTTGTGGCGCGATGCCATAAGCGCCCGGAGCGAGGGCACGGCGTATTCCGGCGTCCCCATGAACACGATGCGCATGGCTCTGTCCTGCCGCCGATTTCCCCCGCGCGTCAGTTCCGGGTCTATCCCGGGCGGCCTCAAGGGGTTATGTATGCCTCTGCCGGCGGCGGAAAGGACGCTCCGCTTGAGCGACAGCCACCCTGACGCAGTTCGGCTATTTCTTATCGGACATCCGTCCCGTATATACGCTTCGGACGCGCGTGGATGGCTTCATCGTCGGGTGGCATGTCCGTTTCCGCTTCGGCCCCGTCCTCTGCGCCGTCCGCAGCCGCCGCCCCTGCCTCTATCGATGCTCCCTTCGCCCGCCTTGCCCGCAACGAAAAACTTCTTCAAATCGGCAGGCAACAGGCCGCCTAGGCCGAGCTTTTCGAGCGTCCGGCCGGTGCGGGCATAGTCGGCCCCGTTCACTACCGAGGCGATGTGGATTATCGCGTCGTAGGTGGGTGTCGGGACGCCGAGCTTTCGGCCGAGCGAAGCCGTAAAGACGGCGCCCATCGGGATGTCCTCGGCGATGTACCTGTCCTGCATCGAGAACGGTCCCTTGGCCGACGCCGCCTTGAACTTCTCGAACGGCACGTAGTAAACATCCTCGAATATCTCGTCGTAGGTCTTCGGCTTCAGCCCAAGCGCCCGGACGATCGTCTGCCTCTCGGCATCCATCGCGTTTATAACCATCTTCACGGACTTTGTTATGCCCTCCTTGTACATCCAGAAGTCGCCGCCGCTATATTCGATTCGGCCCATGTTCAGCAGCGCTCCGGTCGGGTGCACGATTATGTTCGGGTTGTACAAGGCCGGCTCGATTATGGACTCGGCCGGCACCACGGTATCGTACACTCCCTTAAGCGCTTCCATTATCTTCGGCGTATCGGAAGCCGGAATGGCCGCTACTTGTATTCGCGGGCCGTTTATCCTGTGGATGTTGGCCGTCCCGGGACCTTCGAGCCTGCGGCAGCAATATGGCAGTGTCACCGCCTCCCCGACTATCACCCCCTCTTTCCCGGCCGCGTCGGCGGCCCGTCTGAAGATGATCGAACCGGCCGATCCCGGCCACAGGATGACGATCTGGCCGGGCTTCAGGAGCGGGACAAGTTCCTCGGCAAGCCGCTGGTGGGAAAGCGCCTGCGTGGCGACCATCACAAGCTCGGAGCCGTCCACTATTTCGGCCAGGACAGTAGAGGCCCGTTCCACCTTGGCGGTGCCCGTCCGCGCTACGCCGGTCAGCTTTATCGTGCCCGTCCTTGCTATCGGTTCGATGTTCGCCGCGTATTCCGGGAACTCGAAGATCCGGCACGAATGGCCGGCCAGCGCCAGGTCGGCCGCCATGGCCGTACCTCCGTTGCCTCCGCCGAGCACCGCGATTTTCCTGCCAACCATTGCCGTATTATCCCTCCCCGCCAAGAACCGTTGCGGCCGCCTCCGCTTCCAAACGCGCGCTCCCCTGTCCGACGCTAGCGCGGTCAGCTTATTTATCCTCCCCCCACACACATAATGAAGTCAGGCCTTCTTCCCCGACGCTTCCGCTTTTTTCATCTTGAGATATGCTTCTATCAGCTCGTCTATATCGCCGTCCAGCACTCCGCGCGCATTCGACAGCTTCAATCCCGACCGATGATCGTTTACAAGTTCGTAGGGCTGAAGGAAATAAGATCTTATCTGGTTCGCCCAGGCGATCTCGCCCTTCTCTCCGTACATCGCGACCAGTTCCTTTTCCTTCTGGATGTTCCGCAGGTGCATCAGTTTCGCCTTCAGGATTTCCATGGCTATCTGGCGGTTCCGATACTGGGAGCGTTCCACCTGGCATCGCACCACGATTCCGGTGGGTATGTGAACCAGGCGGACCACAGTCTCCACCTTGTTGACGTTCTGTCCGCCGGCCCCTCCCGAGCGGCAGGTGTCCATCTGGATGTCCTTCTCCGGTATCTCGATATCCTCGTCGTCCTCCTCCCTTACGGGGACGGCGTCCACGGAGGCGAAACTCGTATGCCTCCTGGCCTCGGAATCGAACGGCGATATGCGTATCAGCCTGTGGACGCCGACCTCGCACTTGAGGTATCCGAAGGCATACGGCCCGCAAACCTTTACGGTGGCCGACCTTATCCCGGCGGCCTCGTGTTCCACGCGGTCAATGAGTTCCGTCTTGAATCCCTTTCTCTCGGCCCATCGCAGGTACATCCGCAGAAGCATTTCGCACCAGTCGCAGGCATCCGTCCCGCCGGCCCCGGCGTGGAGCGAGAGGTACGCGTCGCGAGGATCGTTCGGACCGGACAGGAGAGTGGTAAGCTCGAAGTTCCTCAGGTCCTTTTCGACCTTTTCCATATCGGCCGCCACGTCGGCGAGCATCGCCTCATCGCCGGCCTCTGCGGCCATCTCGCGAAGCTCGGCCAGATCCTCAATGTGTTTGCTTACGTCCCTGTATGGGACGACGACTGCCTTGATCGCCTTCATCTCCGCCGTCAGGCGCCTCGCCTTTTCCTGATCCTTCCAGAAGCCGGCGTCGTTCATCGCCTCCTGTATTTCGGCCAGGCGCGACTCTTTCGCAGGCAGGTCAAAGACTGTCGCGGAGCGAGTGTATCCGCGACCGGCAGGTGTCTATCCTTCTGGCGAGATCCTCGTGCATTTTCCGCCTCCTTAAGCCGGGACGGCGGTCCCGGCGGCCGGCCGCCGCCCGGTACGGCCGCCGATGGCCATTGCGGTCGGCCTCCCCTCGCGCGCCTGCCCGGCCCGTCCGGTTCGCGGCAAAGGCTTCCGGCGCGCGGGATGCAGCGGCATCTCTTCCCCGATGCGCCCTAGCGCCCGAGGGAAGCGCACAACCAGCTCCTGCATCCTTATTTAGCGACGGCCGATGCGCTCCAGAGTACCAGGAAAGCGCCGCAATCGCCCCGAAGGGGCGCGGCAGCAACCGGCCTCCTTCCCGAACCGCCTGGGTGCAGCCCCTCCCGCCGGCCGGTCGCATTATGCTCCCTCCCCTTCGGCGATTCAAGCGATGGCGCCCATCTTCAACTTGCAAAGCGGCCGGTCTCCCTTCCGGCCGGACCCGGCGTTCCTTGCTATGGCGCGGCAGGCCGTACCAGCATTCCGCCCTTTCGGCGATTGAAACTCGACCGCTCCTTCGGAAGATAATGCCCATATGGATTTCGGTGCCGTACGTCCTTCCCTTGCGATCGGCTCAGGGGGCTGTAAGGAGTTGGGGATGCTGGACTGGCTCGGTTCGCTCCACCCGGTTACTCAGGCGCTGCTGGCGACGCTTTTCACATGGGGGCTGACGGCGCTCGGCGCATCGCCGGTCCTGTTTACCGCCCGGTTCAATCGGAAGATCATGGATGGGATGCTGGGGCTGGCGTCGGGCGTAATGATCGCCGCAAGCTACTGGTCGCTGCTGGCGCCCGCCATCGAGATGTCCGGGGGCGCATGGCATCCTGCGCTGCTGGGTTTCCTGGCAGGAGGCATGTTCCTTTACGGCGTGGACAAGGTCCTGCCGCATCTGCACGCGGGGCTCAAACTCGAGGATGCCGAGGGTATAAAGACATCGTGGCAGAGAAGCGTTCTGCTCGTATCGGCCATAACGCTGCACAACATCCCGGAGGGGCTGGCCATCAGCCTCGTGCTGGTGCCCCGGGGCGTGTCCGCGTGGTACGCGGCGTGGTGGAGCGTGTTTAGCAGCCTCCCGCAGCCCCTGATGGCTCCCCCGGCGTACCTGTTCGTGGAGACCTTCCGCGAGCACCTGCCCACGGGCTTCGGGTTCGCGGCGGGTGCCATGATCTGGATGGTGTTCTCGGAGCTGATCCCGGACGCCCTCAAGCAGTCCTCCCACGGCATCGTGGCCACCACGGTGACGCTCACCAGCCTGGCCATGGTGGTGTTCCAGACCCTGATCCGCACGTAGGCCGACTCCGCAGTCCAGGGCCCGCCGCAGACTGAACCGCGCCCGGCCTGGTGCACCACTCGGACCGGGGTGCTCAAGGCACCCGTGGGGCCCCACGAAGTCACAGGACCTCGTGGGGTACGCTCCTGCGGTTCGGGGCTCGTCTGCGGGCG
>CALKMO010000095.1 GCA_937991785.1 uncultured bacterium
AAGGACCGCCTGGGGCGGGCGGCCATGGACGGCCTTCTCATGTTGCGCTCCGGCCAGATCGGATGGAGGGCCGCCATGGCCGATGAAACGGATGCCTTTTTGGCCGGCGCCGCCCGCATCCGCGCCCTGCTTCGCCGCCACGATGTGGCTGTCATCGGGCCTGTCAACGCCGGAAAATCCTCGCTGGTCAACGCGCTTTGCGGAGAGGAACGTTTGATAGTAACCGACATCCCAGGCACAACCCGCGATGTAGTGCGCGTGGACATGTCCTTGCGCGGGCTGAGCGTGCGCATGGCGGATACGGCCGGCATGCGCCCGCCTGCCGACGAGCCCGAGCGCGAGGGGCAATCGCTGGCCCTTCGCGCAGCGGCGGAGGCGGACTTGGTCATCGTGTTGCTCGAAGGATGCCGGCCGGCGGGAGAGTGGGAGAGGAGGATGCTTTCGAAGGTCGGGTGGCGGAGGGCGATTTTGGTAGTATCCAAGGCCGACTTGCCGGCGGAGGCAGGGTGTGATTTTGCCGATTCCGTAGCCGCCATGCTCGGCGTCGCAGCTCCGCTGCGCGTCAGCTCGGTCTCGGGCGCCGGGCTGGAGGAGCTCAGGTGCCGCATCGAGGAAATCCTTCTGGGGGGCGATGTCCGCCCGTCTGCCGCGGAGCGAATCGTAGAAAGCCCGTCTCCGGAACGTGGCGGGCGGGAGGGCGCGGGAGCGGTCGGCGATACGAGATCGTCTGAGGCGCTGGGATCGCCCGATTGGCGCCAGCGAACAGGCGACGGCGCAAGCGGATGCATGGATGCGTCCAAGCAGGATATGCGCTGGCGCGGGGCCGCCGGCGCGCCGCCGAAAGCATATCCGGACGCAGGCCCATTCACGGAACGCCAGACGGCCGGTTGCAAAAAACTCCTCGATGCGCTCCTATCCTCCGCTCCTGTAATGCAGATCGTCGCGGAAATCCGATCGTTGGTCGGTTCGCGGCCGGATGTTCGCTGCTTGGAGGAAGTCTTTGAAGAGGCGGAAAGAACAAGGCCGGATTCGGCGGCTCCCTGAGGGCGGCAAGCTTTTTCCCTACGCCCATGTCCACGCCGCCTATACAAACCCCACGCAAGATCCGCTAGAGGCAGCGGATCGAAAGGTCTGCCGTCGTTCGGCACAGGATTACTTGGACAGCAAAATAACCACGGATCGCGGCCCTACCTCTACCGCCGAGCGATCGCGTATCGGTTTTTCCCGGCCCAGTTCGCTTATGTCCTCCGGAGCCTCGCGGAAGGTGTCTGCGAAGAGGTGCCACCGGCGTCCGTCGCCAGTCGGCGGAAGCTCAAAGACCAGCGGCTCCCAGTAGGCGTTGACGGCTGCGTAGACGCCGATGTCGAATCCCGGTCCGTTGGATGGGTTGGCAGGCAGCTCGAAGGCGAGCGAGTGGGAATGATCGCTCCAATCCGGTTGGCCGGTGCGGATGCCGTGCCACCTGATCTCGTCGAGAACGCCGGGGATATTGCGGTCGCGGCGGAAGCGCTGATACCTGAGCGCGGCGCACCTCTTGCGCAGGGCGATCATGTTCCGCGTGAAGCGCAGCAGGTCAGCGTTCTTCTCCGCCAGCGACCAGTCCACCCAGCTGATTTCGTTGTCCTGGCAGTAAGCGTTGTTGTTGCCGCGCTGAGTCCTTCCGAACTCGTCTCCAGCCACGAACATCGGCACCCCCTGCGAAAGCAGCAGCACAGCCATGAAGTTGCGTATCATGCGCCTCCGCAGGCGGAGTATCTCCGGATCGTCGGTCTCGCCCTCGATACCCCAATTGCAACTGAAGTTTTCATCCATCCCGTCGCGATTGTTTTCGCCGTTTTCCTCATTGTGTTTCCGCGAGTAGGAGACCAGGTCGTTTAAGGTGAAGCCGTCATGCGATGTTACGAAGTTTACGGAGTGATAGGGCCTGCGATCTCCCTCGGCGTAGAGGTCCGGGCTTCCGCACAGGCGCGAGGCGAAGGCTCGGACCAGACCCTCGTCGCCGCGGATGAATCGCCTCACATCATCGCGGAATCTGCCGTTCCACTCCGAAAAGCGCCTGTGACCTGGAAAATAGCCGACCTGATAGAGGCCCGCCGCATCCCAAGCCTCGGCAATGAACTTGGTATGAGCCAACACGGGGTCTTCCGCCATCCGCCTGATCACCGGAGGGTCGGCCAATACCTCTCCGGTGGAAGAGCGCCCCAAGACGGAGGCCAGGTCGAATCGGAAACCGTCCACTCTCATCTCCGTCACCCAGTAGTGCAGGCAGTCCTGGATGAGCTTGCGAAGCACCGGGTGGTTGCAGTTGAGCGTATTGCCGCAGCCCGTGAAGTTGAGGTACTCGCCTTTGGGGCCCAGGATGTAATAGACGGAGTTGTCCAGCCCGCGGAAGCTGAGCGTCGGCCCCCTCTCGTCGCCTTCGGCGGTATGATTGAAGACTACATCGAGGATAACCTCGATGCCGGCCGCATGGAAGGCCCTGACCATGTCGCGGAATTCGTCCACGTGTTTTCCGCATCTTGCGTCGGACGCATAAGAAGCTTTCGGGGCGAAAAATGCCACGGGGCTGTAGCCCCAAAAATTCTTCAGCGCCTCGCCCGTGCGGGGATTGACTCGGACATTTTCATCCTCGTTGAATTCGGCCACCGGCATCAGCTCGACTGTGTTCACGCCAAGTGCTTTCAAGTAGGGGATTTTTTCGACAAGGCCCTTGTAGGTTCCGGGGTGCTTCGCGCCGGATGAGGGATGCATCGTGAAGCCGCGGACGTGCAGCTCGTAGATTATCATATCATGCATCGGGATGTGGGGGCTGGCATCATCGCCCCAATCGTACGCAAAGTCCGGGACGATCATGCACCGGCGCTCCGGCCACGTTTCGCGTTCTCGGCCTCCTCGCCTTCCGGAGCCGCCTTTGGACTCGCATCTGCCGCTTGGCCCCGCCGCCCCCCACGTCTCGCATCCGGTCAGGGCGCGCGCGTAGGGGTCCAATAGCAGGTTATTCGGATTGAACCTATGCAGATCGTCCCGCAAGTTCATCGGCCCATCCACCCGAAAATTGTAAGAAATGTGCGGGGGAAGGCCCTCCACGAGTATATGCCAGACGTGGCCGGTCCTATTCAGGACCGGGTCCAGACTTATCTCGGCGAACGGTTTTCCCTCGCCGTGCTCGAACAGGACGATCGAGACCGCCGTCGCGTGCTGGGAGAAGACTGCAAAGTTTATGCCGATGGGGGTCGGCGTGGCCCCCAAGGGCAGGGCGTTTCCTCGCCGGCATGCGAGGGTGCCCGCCGGAGTCCTCAACTTCCTGCCCGAAGGCGCCGCTTTCATGGTCGATATTCTCTCCGATGGTCCCCGCCACGCGTCCGCGCAGCCTCTCGCCAAGCCGTATCCCGTCGCGAGTATAGGGCGGAGCCTCGGACGCGCCGCGTACGAGATCCGTCACAGGCGCTTGCGAACGCGCGTCCTTTACACGCTCCGGAGGCGAGGCCCATCTAAACATCCGACTGCGGGCAAACGCCGAAAAGGCACATGGTCACGGCCTTGGCCAAGACGAGATTGCCTTTCGGCGTCATGTGCACTCCGTCCTCACAGATGCATTCCTCCATGCCTTCCTTCTCCACGGCGGAGTGCAGGTCGTCTACGTCAAGGCCGGCTTCGCGGACAACCTCCATGGCCGCCGCGTTGTACGCGCGCACATCGCTCTCCATCCTATCGAATCCCTTGACCTTCCTGTGGCGTTTATCGATTACTGGGGTTGTCGTGGCCCATATCAGCTTGGCGGCCGTCCTCTCCTTGAGCCGCTTGACGATCTCCTTCAGGTTGCGGACGTAGGCGTCGAGCGGCTGCTGTAAGGAGCCGGTCTTCCTGTCCCGCCTCAAATCGTGCAGCCCGCAGTTAAAGTGCACTATTGCGATCGGCAGCCCGCCGATCCACTCGTCGAGATGAGCCAAAACGTTGGCGCTGTCGCCCCCGTTCTGCTTGATGCGTTCTACATCAAGCCGCTCCGCCGTGAGATCCTTGACCAGAGGCGTATAGCCCATGCTTATTGAATCGCCGATTATCAGTACGAGCGGCTTTTCCGCCATATCCCGCCCCCCTTCCATCCCCCCGCAATTGCTCGCCGTAGCGCCCTTGCGCATTACTGACGGCACCCTGCCGCGGGCGGCAGGCAAGATCCGGACGCGGCGAACGATTCCTATCCTTTTTCCAAGCTGCGTTCAAATTCGTACAGTCCGTTGCCGATGGGGACGAGACTGAATTTTCCCCTTAGCAGTATGCCGTCGAGCCGGAAAGAAGCGCCCGATCTTCGCTCGACGCCGGCGGCGCACATAGAATCTCCGGCGATCGGATGCGAAAGCCACGAGATGCCGCCGCGATCTACGATCCTGACCTGTCCCCTGCCACCGGGAATTTCCCCCTCGAATCGGAGGTACACGGCCCGGTGGTTCTCGATGCGCATCAAGACTACTTTCTTTCTTGCCGTCTCCGGAGTTTCGCTCGGCGGCGGGATGGGAATTCCGTCTCGGTCCGTGGCGAACGCCGCCAAGACGCGCGAATCCTCGTCGCCGGCCGGAACATCTTCGAACTGGAGCATCAGGTCGTAATGATCCCGACGCCCCTTCCAACCGGTATGGTGAAGCAGCACGAACAACACGGCCGCCGCCTAGCGCCTCAGCCTTACGGTATCGTGGTTCCCCTGCTTCCCGAAATCCAGCTTCGATTCCCGCGCGAGCCATCCTATGCCCATGCAGACCATCTCCCGCTCTGCCACGAGCGCCTTCGGCAGGTCGCGTATGCGAGCCTCGCCCTTTGCATCGAGGTACCGCCATATCTTGCCGGCCATATACCCTATGTCGGCTTCAAGATTCGGTTCCATCGGTTCGTCCTCCCCGGTGCCCACGGCTGCCGTCGGCCGCATTTTTCGCCGTCCGGTCCACATCGGAAGATTCTAAAGCCCATCCTTCGCCCGGCAAGCTAATGCGCCCGTCAATCGCACCGATGGGTGCATGGCCGGTAGTGCGTAGATGTCGGGGGCCATGCGAAGAGGGCCAGGCCGTTGCGGCCGACGGATCGGAAGCAAGGGTGCGGCATGTCCTAGTAATTCTGCGGCGGCCCCCGCTATCGAGCCCCAAAAGTCATCGCCGTAGAGTTGTTTTCGAGAGGGAGCTGGGCGGAGACTGAAAAC
>CALKMO010000096.1 GCA_937991785.1 uncultured bacterium
CGTACGAGAGTCTCTGGAGGCGCCGTCCGATGACCGAAGACAAGCCCAGGGCTCCGGGCATTTTCGGGAAGCTGGCCTCTTCGCTCGGCCCGGGAAGCATAACGACGGTTTCGAAGGCCGGCGCGCTCCACGCCTACAGGCGGGAACCCGGTCGGCCTGATCGTGTTCGCCCAGGCCATGACCGTGATCTTCGTGCCGGTTTGCGCGCTGGTCATACTGATGCTGGCGAACTCGCGGGAAGTAATGGGCGAACACGCAAACGGATGGGTTCAGAACGCTCTCGGCATCGCCGGCCTGGCCGCCGTCTCCGTCCTCGGCGCCTGGCAGGCCTGGCAATTGATCGCAAAGTTCGCGTGAGCGGCTAAAATATCCGGCCAAGAGGGATTCGATCCATGCGAATGTTGCCGATACCAGGCGCGGCGGCGGGTCTCCTGTCGGCGGGACTGCTGGTTTTGGCCGGCCTGGCCGGAGGCGCAGAAATGTCTGCTGAATTCTTCGTGGCTACGGACGGCAGCGACGCGAACCCGGGTACGCGGGAGAAGCCCTTCGCGACGCTGGAGCGGGCGCGGGACGCGGTGCGGGAGCTCAAGCGCAAGCGAGGCGGCCTCGACCGGGACGTAACCGTCCTGATCCGCGGGGGAACGTATCGGCTGAAGGAGCCGCTGGTCTTCGGGCCGGAGGACTCGGGGACGGGGAAGTTCTCGATCTCTTATGCCGCCGCCCCGGGCGAGAAACCGGTATTCAGCGGAGGGCGCGTCATCGCCGGGTGGAAGAAGGGCGAAGGGGAGCTCTGGACGGCCGAGGTGCCGGAAGCGAAGGCGGGCGCTTGGTACTTCCGCGAGCTTTTCGTGAACGGGCGGCGGGCGCAGCGGGCGCGCGCGCCGAACGCCGGTTTCTTCCGGGTGGTCAAGGCCGGACCGGACAACCGCACCGGTTTCGCGTTCGCCAAGGGGGACCTGCGGGCCTTCCGGAACATCGGGGACGCGGAGATCGTATTCCTGCACGACTGGAGCGTCTCGCGGGTGCGCGTAGCCGCCGTGGACGAGGCCGCCGGCACGGTGCGGCTGGCCGATCCGATCGGCTGCTCGAGCGCGGACTTTTTCTCCATTGCCGGCTTCGAGCCTCATCCGCGCTATTACCTGGAGAACGCGCCGGAGCTGCTCGACTCGCCCGGCGAGTGGTACCTTGACCGCGGGACCGGCGTCCTCAGTTACCGGCCGCTGCCCGGCGAGGACATGACGAAGGCCGAGGCTGTCGCGCCGGTATTGGAGCGGCTCCTGGCCGTCGAGGGGAAGCCCGGGGAAGCGGAATCGGTCCGCGGTCTGCGCTTCGAAGGGCTCGGCTTCATGCACTGCGCCTTCCCGCTGCCGGAGCACGGTTACGCTGAAATCCAGGCGGGATTCCATGAAGTCCGTCCCAATCCGGAGAAGAAATGGACGAACCGCAGTACTCCCGCCGCGGTAGCGCTCAGGAACGCGTCCGGCTGCGTATTCGAACGCTGCGAGTTCGCGCATCTCGGCGGCTCCGGCGTAAGCGTCGAGGGCCGGTCCGAAGGCAATCGGATCGCAGGCTGCCGCGTCCACGACGTCGGCGGCAACGGCATCATGGTGGGCGAGACCGGCAACAAGCCAGAGCTCCTCGCCAGGAACAACACCGTCGCCAACAACCTGGTCCACGACTGCGCCGCGCTATTCCACGGCTGCGTTGGCATCTGGGTAGGGCTGACGGAAGGTACGGTCGTGGCTCATAACGAGATCCGCGACCTGCCCTACACCGGCGTGTCGGTGGGCTGGAGCTGGAACACCAGCCCCACGCAGTGCGCGAAGAACGTCGTGGAGGCCAACCACATCCACGACGTCATGCTGATGCTCTCCGACGGCGGCGGGATCTACACGTTGGGCCGGCAGCCGGGCACCGCGCTGCGGGGCAACCTGATCCACGGCATCCCTCCGAATGCCGGCAGGTCGGGAAGCAACGGCATGTTTCTGGACGAAGGTTCTTCGGAGTTCGTCGTCGAGAACAACGCCATTTACGGCGTGGCCAAGGCTTCGATCCGCTTCCACAAGGCAACCGCGCTGACGATTCGACGGAACGCCCTGTTTACATCCGGGGGGTCGAGTCCTTTCGAGTTCAACGCCTGCAGGGCCGAAGACATGATTTTCGCGGACAACCTGGTCCAACCCGCGCCAAAGACCGGTCCGCGAACCACCGGGCCCGCCGGCCGGGCGCTTGCATGCGACGGCTCGGGCGCGCGGGAGGAGGTTCCGCATTCCGGCGAGCTTGAGCCGGCAAGGCTGACGCTCGAGACCCGGGCGAAGCTGCCGGCCTTTCCCGGCGGCGAGGATCCGCGCCGCTGGGTCGCCGGCAAGAACGCCAACGAGTGGGAGAACGGCCACTATGCGCTGGTCGTCTCCGGCAGGGAGGTCGGCGCCTACATCAATGCCGGCGGCGGCAAGGAGAACTGCTTCGCCGCATGGAGCAATACCGCACCGCTCAAGCTCGACCGATGGCACCACCTTGCCATGACCTACGACGGCGCGACGCTCGTCGTATACCTGGACGGCGCGGCGGTCGGATCGAAAGCCGTAGGCAGGCCGCGGTCGCCGGGCTCCGGCCCGCTGGTTATCGGCGGCCGTCCGGACGGCTTCGCGACAGGCTTCTTTCGAGGCGCGGTGGACGAGGTCCGGCTGTACAGGCGCGCGCTATCCGCCGGGGAGATCGCCGCGCGCGCCAAGGCCCCTGCAGACGCTCCGCCGGGGAACGACCTCGTCCTGCGCATCGCTTTCGACGATGCCGGGGCCGGGATAAAACTTCCCGAGTGGGCCGCTCCAGGAGCCGGCATCGAACCGCAGTATCGCGGCGCGGCCGGCGGGGCGTCGAGATAGCCGCGGGGAACGGCGTTCGGCAGAGGGGGATCAAAGCGCCCCGTACTTCCCGGCGAACGCTTCCGCCTCGCGCCGGTCCTTCTCCGATGCGTATACGAAGATTACGAATCCCTCGGCCGTGCCGAGCTTGTCCGCCAGACGGTCGAATTTCCGCCAGTCGCCGACGTATTCGGCGCGTTTCCCGGCCGCGAATATCTTCCGGTATACGTCGGGCCATTCGTCCCCCTGCGGCTTGCCGGCCCCCGGGACCCACTGGACGCCCTTCAGTTCGGGGATGGACAGCAGCGAATCCAGATGCGGCAGCTGCCCCGCGCCGTCCAAGTGGTAGAAAGCGTGCGGCAGCCTCCGGCACGACGCGGCCAGCTCCGGCCTGACGAATTCGTCGAACATCTTCGGCCCGATCATGTAGGCGAAATCGCACTGGAGCATGTAGTAGGGCGTTTCGGAGAATATCGGTTTCCACGCGGTATAGCCCGGGTCGGCCTTCCTGAGTATCGAATCCATGTCCTCGAAACATCGCCACCAGGCGCGGTGCTCCTCCCACGTGAGGCGCTTTACCTCGTCGGGGAAATCGAGAAGGTCGGTCAGGAGTTTTTCGCCGGGACGGAAGGTTGACAGGACGTCCAGATTCCCGCCGAGGTCCGTCATGGCGACCTGAACCATTCCTCCCCAGCGGTCCATGGCGATCCGGCATATCTCCTTCACTCGTTTCAACCACACGTTATCCGGATCGTATTCGAACCTGATGTCCTTTATCTCCCTATCCTCCGGCGGGTGGAACCAGACCGTTCCCGTGGCCGGTTCCGGCCGCGCCCCCAGGAACGCGGCGAGCACTCCGGGGCCGAAATCCGGCCATACGCACGGGAACGCATCGGCCAGGTACTCGACGCACGACAGATCGTAGTCCCAACGGTCAACGATGTCCCCCGGGGCGACGGAGAGATCGTAAGACGTGGTGTCCTTCGATACATGCGGCAGCTTCGGAGGCGGGCGTCCCGGGTCGCGGCCGCCGATCCTCAGCTGTATCAGGGGTCTGCCCAGTCTGCCTTCCCACCACAGGCGCGCGTTTTCCTTGACGCGGTCCCACCTCTTCCCGTCGAAATCCATCGCCATGCGAAACTCTCCAGAACTCGAGCGCCTCTCGCCTGCTTCCCCGGCCGTTTTTCCCGCCCCCATCGCGATGCCTTTTCCGGAGAGATCCTCTACTGTTCCATGGCTGGGAGACTTTTTCCGGCGGGCGGAGACGCTTTGACTTCCCCGGCCGCATCCGCCTTGTCGAGCGCCACGCGCCCGGACCTGACGCCGCGCACGCGGTCGAGCTCCGCCAGCAGTATCTGGTAGTTCAACGTGCTGTTTATGTAGCCGACCTTGGCATTGAGCAGATCGTCTTCGGCGATCACGACGGCGAAGGAGTCCTTCAGACCGCGCTCGAAGCTGATCTGCGCCGCCTCGGCCGACCTCTTGGCCTGCTCCACCTGCTTCGCCTGGCTCATTATGGTCGCTTCGGCCTGGCGCAGGCGCCTCATCAGGTCGCGGACCTCGGCTTTGACCTCGACCCTCGCGCTCTTGAGATCTATTTCGGCCGACCTGAGATCCAACAAAGCCTTTTCGTATGCCACCCTGTCGCCAACCTTTCCCCACGGGATCGTCACTCTAAGATTGGCACTGATGTCCGTATTGGCCAATTCGCCTGCGCCGCTCCAATCCTCCCCCGCCCCATATCCCTTTACGGCGCCGGACAGGTCAACCTGTATACCCAGGCCGTCCTTCCTGAGGAGCGAGTTGAGGCGGGCGAGCTGGGCGCTGTAGCGCGAGCGGGCGATCTCGAGCCTATAAGCCATCGCCTCGGCCATGGCGCGGCCCTCGTCGAACCTTATGGCCGTGAACAGGTTTTTCCTCGATATTTCTTCGAAGCGTTCCTCCCGCCCATCCGCTGCCGGCAGCCGCCGCCTCGCCACCAGGTCCACGCGGACCGGATTTTCCGAGGTCTCTATAACGCGCGACTGATCCGCCGGCGCCGACTCGCCGAAATCCACTTCCTCGAATTCCACCCGTACCTGCTCGGCCAGGTCCACGTCCATTATCCGCTTAAGCGAGTCGTAGGCGGCCTCGAGGTTGGTTTCCGCCGCCACCAGCTGGACCTCGCGGTTCGCCTGCTGTATTTCGGCATTGAACACGTCGAGTTTCGTGACCTGGCCGGCCCGCTCCCTGGCCTGGGACAGCGTCACGAACTTGCGCGCCGACTCCAGCGCCCTCCTGTTGACGGCCAGCAGGTGCGTGGCGCGGACGCAATTGCTGTAGCTCTGGCGCGTCTGGAAAATGAGCTGTTGCACGGCCAGCTCCAGCCTTGCGCGGGATGAAAGCCGCCTCAACTCGGCAGACCTTATCTCGTACATCCCGACGTCCAGGCCGGCCGACCGCCACAGCGGCTGCGTAACGGTCAACTGGTGGTATATGCCGCGCGAATACGGCGCCAGGTCCGTCTTGCTCTGCGAGGCGCCGACCACGTAGCCGAGCTCGGTGCCCCACGGCGTCTTCTGCGACACCGACAGATTGCCGCCCAGCGATTTCGAGTCCGCGCCGGCATCCGATCCGGACGCCGAGGCTCCTAGAGAGAAGACCGGCAGGTATTTCGACTTGGCGGACGCCACGTCAAGGGCGGCGGAAACGTCCTGGAGGCGCGTCTGAAGCAGCCCAAGGTTGTTTTGAACGGCCATCTCGATGCAGTCGTTCAGGGGGAGGACGATGGGCCGGCGCTCTTTTTTCGCGCCGTTTTCACCTCCGGCGCGCTCGCCACCGCGTCCTTTAGCGGCGGCGTTCGTGCCTGCCGCCTCCGCTTTCCCCGCATCGGAATATGCCGGCAGCTTCCCTGTCGCCGGACCAGCCGCGCCTTCGCCGGCGCCGGTTCCTTCCATCGCCGTCCCGGCGGCCGCCGCGATAAAACACGCCGCCGCGGCGAAAAGCGCCGCGGCGAGATCCGCCGCGGGCGATCCGATCCTTGCCGTTCTTTCGTCAAAACACGGTTTCACAGGAAACCTCCTCAAGGCAACCCCCTTTCCCGCATGCTCATTCCGAGAATTGAGTAAGGACTCCCTTCGAGCGCGGCTTACCGCAAGAGTCCCGCCGCTCATTGCTGCAACTTCAGCCCCGGCAGACTTTCGCCCCGGAGCGTCAACGCGAGTGCGCTCGACGGACGCCCGTCCGCTTTCTTACCCTTTTCCGCTCCATCCTTCAACGTCATGCGGCGGGGCGGGGCCGTTTCCGCCCGCCGGCCGTTGACGCCGGGAAGGGCCTGAGGCATCATCGCGAAGCGGCCGAGGGTAGCGGGACAATGGAGGAAGTCCGCAATGGCAGCCGAACACGAGCGCTACGACCGTCAGATCCTGCTCCCGTTCGTGGGCCGGGAAGGGCAGCGGCGCATCGGCGCCTCGACCGTGGCGATAATCGGCTGCGGGGCTTTGGGCACGTCCGTCGCCGATATACTCGCCCGCGCCGGAGTCGGCCGCCTCAGGCTGGTGGATCGCGATTACGTCGAATGGTCGAACCTCCAGCGGCAGTCGCTGTTCGAGGAGGAGGACGCCGAACTCTGCCGCCCGAAGGCCGACGCCGCCGCCAGGAAGCTGCGCCGGATAAATTCGTCGGTGTCCGTGGAGGCGGCCGTCAGGGACGTGTCGGCGCGGAACGTCGAGTCGTGCGTCGAGGGCGCCGATGTCATAGTGGACGCCTGCGACAATTTCGAGACCCGGTTCCTGCTCAACGACGCCGCCGTCAAGCTGAAGACGCCGCTGGTATACGGCGCCTGCGTCGGCTCGATAGGGATGGTCTTCGCCATCCTGCCAGGCAGGACTCCCTGCCTGCGATGCGCGTTCGGCTCCCCTCCTCCCCCGGGCGCAACCCCCACCTGCGACACCGCCGGCATTCTGGGTCCGGCGGCGCGGGCCGTGGCCGCTTTCCAGGCCGCGGAGACGCTCAAGATAATTACCGAGAAGACCGACGCGATCAGGCGCGGCATCGTGCAGTTCGACATGTGGGGGGCCGATGTGCGGATCGGCGGGATCGCGCTGCCGGAAGCTCCTTCGCCTGACTGCCCCTGCTGCGCGATGGGCCGCTACGAATTCCTCGAAGGGGCCGATGTTCCGAGGGACGCGGTGCTGTGCGGGCGGGGCGCCGTGCAAGTTACGCCGAGGGGCGGCGCCTCGCTCGATCTCGATGCGCTCGTCCGGAGGATCAGAAGCTCGGGGATCTCGGACGTTTCGTCAAACGAGTTCCTGGTCAGGTTCGCGGCGCCGGAGGGGCTGGAGATCGTTGCGTTCGCGGACGGGCGGGCGATCGTCAAGGGCACCAGGGACGCAGATCTCGCCAGGAAGATATATTCGCGCTACGTCGGCGAACCTCTTTGAAGCTCTCGGAACCGGACGGGCCGCGCCGCACGCGCCCTCCGGCGCTTTTCCATGAAACGGCAGACATCCAGGCGCCCCGATCCGGCATCCGATCTCCGGCCTCCGCGGGTCCGCGCCGGACCGCCGGGATCGCCTATTCGCCGCCGTCCCCTGCGCCGCCGCCCATTCGGTCGAAATATTTTTTGACCGTTTCCCTGGCGTCGGCCGGTATGCGCTCGCGCTCCAGGGCCGCCGCGGATTCCTGTTTCGCCCTTTCCGCTATGCCGGCGAAATCCTCCGGCGCCCGGTTCTTCTCGCCGCCACCGCGGAAACGTCGGAGGCTGGTTATCTTCCCCGGACCCGTGCGGCCCTCGACCTTCGTGCGTTCGAAGTCCGCGGGCGAATCGCGCTCCGGCGCGGCGCCTCCCCCCCCGATCCCCCTTCCGCCGGGCTTGCCTCCCGATCCGTCGCCCGCCCCGTCTCCTTCGCCTGCCGCGCCCTTGCCGCCTTCGCCTTTACCGCCGCCGTCCCGTTTCGACCCCGCGCTTTTCTTCGAGCCGCCCCCCTTTTTCTTTCCGCCCTTTTTCGACCCGCCGGAAGATTTCCCGCCGCCCTTCCCCTCTCCCGCGCAGCCGGCGCTCCCGCCGATTACTTCGCTTTCCAATTCGTCGAGCATTCTCTCCATCTCATCCAGCGCGTCCGTCCCCCCGCCGCCCTTTTCTTCGCCTTCGTCGTCGTCTTCTTCCGCCGCGTCTTCTTCGCCTTCGTCCATGCCGGCATCGTTCGAATCTCCCCTCTCTCCGGCCTTTTCGATGCCAGCGCGGGCTTCGGCGAGCAACCGGTGCATTTTCGCCAGCACCTCGCGTTTCGCGGCATCGTCCAATCGGCCGCCTTCCCCCGCCATCCGCCCGATATCGCCCGCCAGATCCGCCATCTCGTCCATAGGGCCTTCCTTGCCCCGCGCCTCAGCCAAGGCTTCGGCAAGTCTTCCCAGCCTCTCCCGGAGCCGTTCCAGTTCGGCCGTATCGCCCTTCGCCGCATTTTCCATAGCCTTTTCGATCGGTTTCTCGAGCCTTCGAAGACCATCCGCCGCGCCCTTCGCGTCGCCGTTCCGCATCCGCGCGGCCATTTCCTCCGCCATCCCGGCGGCCTCTGGGTCGGACGATCCGTTCTCGCGCGCGAACCTGGACAGACTTTCGGCCGTGCGCCGCATTCCGTCGCGCGCCGCCTCCGCCCGCCTTTCGGCATCGAGCTTCCGCCTCAGGTCGCCCATCTCCACCAGCGCCTCCCGCCTGTCCTTTTCCCCTCCCTTTATGTCCCTGACGAGATTCTCCATCTTCCGGGCCAGCTCGATCCGTCCCTCGTGCCTCGGCGTCTCCCCGCCGGCCGCTTCCTCCTTCTCGATCTTCTTCTTTAGATCCTCGATCCTGCCTTCGAACTTTTGCGCCAGCCTATTCCGCTCCTCGGCCCCCATCGTTCCTTCGGTTCCGGAGGAGCGGGTCGCCTTTCCCAGAAGACCGTACTTCGGCAAGACGGAGCGGACGGCCGCCGCCGCGGCGAGCGGTATGGCCGCAAGGAAGAAGATGCGCGGGAGGCGGAACGGGAATGCGCGCGAGACCTCCGCGCCGGCAGCGATCGGACGCGCCTCCTCGAGGAAGGCCGCTTCGATCGCCGCGTCGCCGAGCCCGCCGCATCCGGCCGCCTCCATCGCCGCCGCGGCAGACAGGCGGCATTTCAGCCCAAGCCTATCGTCCGCAACGGCCGCCGCCCTCATTCTGGACAGCCGCCTGGAATACGCCGCCGCTACGGCGTAAGGCGCGCCTAGGACCACGGCGGCGGCGAATACGACAGGCGATTGGACGCCGAGGGATTCCAGCGGGAACAGCTTGCAGGCCAACTCGACCAGAATCTGGACGCACGAAGCGCCGAAAAGCCAACGGCTCGCGGCCAGGACCGCCGCGTCACGCCGCATCGCGGCCCCGGCCGCCGATATGCGCGAGCTTATCTCCCGCGGCAGAATGCCTTCCATTATCCGGCTCCGGGATTGTCCGCCGCCCCCCGCGCCGTCCTCCCATCAGGGGGCGAGACGGACGGTTGCCGGGGCGGTCGCGCGCCGATGCCGAACCGCCCGGCGGAAGGCGATCGCCAAGCTCCGGCCGGACGAGGCGGCACCCGGGCACGCCGTCACCTTCCGACCCTGACGCGCCGCGATCCTAATATTGCCGCCCCTTGCCGTACTTACCCAGCCGGGCCTTGTAAAATACCGGCAGCCAGGCGTTCGCGCGGATCGTCTCGGTTCCGACGCGGAACGCAAACGAAACCGGCACGGTAAGATACTTGTAATCATCGGTCGTCTCGTTCGCAGCGCCGTAATAACCCAGGGTCTCCGAAAGGTCCGTTTTCTTCATCTTGAAATCTAGCGCGCCGGTCTTCGTCTTGACGGACAGTTTCCAGTCGGTCCCCTTGTAGGCGTTCTTCACGAGGACGACTTCGCCGGACGACCATGCCGACGCCCCGCCGCCCACGATGACCTCCGCGGCCGCGATCTCCTTGCCTTCGAGAGACGTGCCCGTAAAGTTCAAACTATCCGCCTTGGCGCTCAGGCTGAGGCTGTCGGCCACAGGCTTGTTGAACTTAAGCGTGAATCTGGCTTTCTTCGGCTGGAAGAATTCGACGCCATCGGACGTGCCGACATTGAGGACGATAAGGCCGAAGTAGGATTTGAGCGTCCCGTCGGAGACCTGAAAAGTGAAGCTGTCCGTACCGTGGAAGCCGGACGGAGGCGTGTACGTTATCTGGCCGGTCGCCTCGTTCAGGCCGGACAGAACGCCGCGGACGGGGTTGCCGAGCACCGCGAACGATATCGAATCGCCGTCCGGATCGGTTCCCGGCAGGACGAACGTGTACGGCGCGTCGACAGGCATGTCGTATTCGTCATCCAGGGCCACGGGAGCCCTGTTGCCCGTCTCCGGCACGAACGCCCGCACGCGGTTGTTCCCGGTGTCGCAGAAGAATATGCGCCCGTCGCCGACCGCCATCAATCCGACCGGCGAGTTTATTTTCGCCGCCGTCGGCGACCGGCCGTCACCTTCGAATCCCGCGACTCCCACCCCGGCCACAGTAACGATGATGTTCGTCTTCAGCGACATCCTGCGGATGCGGTGATGGCCGGTATCGGATATGTACAGGCAGTCGTCGGATATCATGATGCCGCGCGGGCCGTTCAGCCGGGCATCGGTGGCCGACTTGCCGTCGCCGAGCGAGGCCCCGCCGCCGGCGATCGTCTCTATTATGCCGGTTATCATGTTGACCTTGCGGATACGATTGTTGCCGGTGTCGGCGATATAGAGGTCTCCGGCGGAATCTATCGCGACGTCGCATGGCGAGTTGAGCGCGGCGCCGGTCGCTGGCGTACCGTCTCCTGTGAACCCGGCCACGCCGGTCCCGGCTATCGTCTCGATGTTCCCGTTGTCCGCGCGCACGCGCCTGACCCGGTGGTCGCCGGTATCGGCGAAGTACATATGGCCCGAACCGTCGAAGGCCACCCCGCCGAGATTGACCGAGAGCGTCGCGTTGAGGGCCGGGCCGATATAGCCGAGCCCGCCGCTGCCGCCGCCGGCCTTCGTGTAAAATACTCCGTTGTATGCGGATATCATCCGGACGCGGGCGTTGCCGGAATCGGCGACATACAGGTTGTTGTTCTTGTCGAAGGCCAGCCCGGCCGGACGGTTCACCATGCTTTCTCTCGCCCTGACGTTCTCGCCCGAAAACCCGGCCGTCCCCGTCCCCGCCACGCGGTCTATCTCTATGCTCCCCCCGCGCTTGTACATATACCTTATGTACTGGCCCATGCTGTCGCTGACGAACACGAAGCCGTAAGAATCGCGGGCGATGTAGAGCGGCGCGTTGATCGAGGCTTCCAGTGCCCTGCCGCCGTTGCCGTCGGACTCCGCCTCGCCGTCCCCGGCTATCGTATCCATGTAGCTTTGTCCGGACGCGGCGCCGCACAAACCGAAAAGCACCGCGGCCATCGCGCAGACCGTCCTCAATGCGCAGCGCATGCCCGTATCCTCCTGCCGCTTTCCCATCGTGCAGCCTCTGCTCCGCCTGGCGGCGGAGGCGAGGGCCGCTCGATCCCATGACCGTACCGGTCGGCCGTTTTCTCCCGCCCCCCGGCCGTCCCCTTTCGACATATTAGTGCTCCCCGATCCGGGCCCTTGTTGCTCGCTTTTCCTCGTAAAGCCTTGCGCACTACTCGCCGGCGCACTCGGCCGGGCGGCGGCTCCAAAGAGCCGGTCGGGCGCAGAGACGCGGCGATCCGTCCGTCCGGAAGCGATCCTCCCGAGAGACGGACTGGGACGTCGAATATTATGTGAAACTCGCGCCCGATGCGTTTACCGTCGCCAGCCCCTTCCTTTACCCGGAGGCGAGATGTACGGTTGCCGGGGCGGCGGGCTTCCGGCACTCCCCCGGACGGTCGCGGCAGAGCGCCTACGTCCCCGCCTCCGCGGCCATATCGCCGCTTTTTCCCGCCTGCCCGCCCGGACCGCCGGGGCCGTCAGCGGCGCCGGTTGCGGCTTCCTTCGCCGCCTTGGCCGCGGAAAAGTCGGAGTCTATATCCGGGAACGCCTCTTTCGCGGCGCGAGCCAGATGCGCGAAGACGGCGTCGCGGATGGGCGGCATCTCGGTCGGCATATCTGCGAAGCACCCGCTGAGCAGCGGATGATCCGGCGCCGCCGCGCTCATATCGAGCGCCATGCGCACCCTAAGCGTCGCCGATATCTCGGCCGGGAATACTACATAGGGGTATTCGGCGAATTCAGGTTCCTCCGACGCGCCGTCGGCCGCTCGGAACCGCGACACATGGTAATCGCACGCCTTGCTCAGAGCCTCCATGAACGTGACGGGATCGGCGGTCCACGACTCGATTATTCCCTGATACGGCCCCAGCGCGGTTTCCTCGATAGGCTCCATGTTCAGCAGGTCGAGCAGCGTCAAAACATAAGGGGCCAGCGGCGTGGCCGGCAGCCCCCGGCCGAACGAACCGTCCTTCATGCCCGCCCGCATCCTCGCCGCGAGCCACCCGACTTCCCCTTCGAGTCCCACGGCTATCGCGTGCGCTATCGCATTGGCCGCCTGCGCCTGCGATACCGGGAACGTCTTGCGTTCGGGCGGTATGGGATTCAGATCGTACAGGCGCAGGGCGATCCGCATGTGCCAGACCTGAAACAGCAAACCCTTGTTCAGCGACACCCATCCTTCGTCCTTGCCGCCCAGGACCAGCGCCGCCCCATAAGCACCCTCCCACATGCCCAGCCACTGGAGCGGAAAGACCAGACGGTAGATATCGTCGTGCGTCTTCTGCGCCAAGAATGCGCGTATCTCCCGAATCGGTCCCGTGCGTTTTGTCTCGACCACATCGGGATCCTTGCACCACTCCCACATCTCCCTGGCCAACTTATTGAGATCCCACTCCGCGCTTGATCCCATGGCCCGTTCTCTCCCTGTCTCCTTATCGCCTCCGCAACGGCGCGCGCATAATGCCGAACGGACAACATATCACAATCGGGGGCGCTTGGGCACGGAAAAAACGGGCCGCGCGAAGTCGGTCGCCCACTGCACCCGCAGCGGCATACGGAACGAAACGCGCAACTTCGAGGAGCATTACGCAAGCCGTCCGCAGTAACGAGGCATGCGGACCACCCACGTCGGAGAGGAGGCGCCAGAGAAGCAAGGATTAACAGCAGATACCCGCACGGCAGGAAAAAGCTCCGCCGCTCTTTAGCCGGAGCAGCAGCCTTTAGGCGCGCGCCGCATCGGAAATGGGGCAGGCGAATGCCGCCCAAAAGCGCCGTTCATCCGCCGGACCGCTAATTCTGCTCCCGCTTCATCCTGTAGATCCGGCCCGTCGCGAACAGCTCGATCCCGGCCTCCCCGTCGAACGGAGTCCCGTCGGCCAGCGTGGCCTGGATGCCGAAGCCGATCTTCATCCTCGTGAAATGCGGCTGATCATGGGCCTGGGGCAGGCCGGTCGTTTCGGAGGCTATCGCGTCGGTAACGAGCCGCCCGCGGC
>CALKMO010000097.1 GCA_937991785.1 uncultured bacterium
CCGTAAGCCCGCACGGTATTGATATGCCGGGAATGGCGGCCAAGTTGCACGATATGGTGAAGATGTCGGATAGGTACATGGCGAGCGGATCGCCGATCCGCTCGCCCAGCCTGAACGGCGGCGTGGGTGATGTAGGACAGACTATCACGTCCACCGATTCGAAAGCGCGAAGGAAGTCCCGGCGTATTAGGGACCGCACCTTCAGCGCTTTCAGGTAGTAGGCGTCGTAGTATCCTGCCGAAAGCGCATACGTGCCGAGCATTATCCTCCGCTTTACCTCTGCGCCGAAGCCATCGGCCCTGGATCTCGCGCACGTTTCGACCAGCCCTTCCTCTCTCGGCGTCCTGTAACCGAAGTGCATGCCGTCGTAACGCGCCAGGTTGCTGGACGCCTCAGCCGTGGCTATAACATAATATGTCGCCACGGCGTATTCGGTATGCGGCAAAGACACCTCGGAAGCCGAAGCGCCCATATCTTCGAGCGTCTTTATGGCCGCTCTGACTGCGCGTTCGACCTCGGCATCCAGCCCCTCGGCGAAATATTCCCTGGGCACGCCGATTCGCAGACCCTCGAGGTTTTCCGGCGGTTTGGCGGCCGCGGTCGGTTCAGGGATAGGACGGTCTGCCGAAGTGGCGTCCATCGGGTCGCGGCCGGATATTACATGGAGGGCGAGAGCCAAGTCACGCGCGTCGCGGGCAATGGGGCCTATCTGGTCGAGACTCGATGCGAACGCGACAAGCCCGTACCGCGAGACGCGGCCGTACGTCGGCTTGAGTCCGCAGACGCCGCAAAAGGCGGCCGGCTGCCGGATCGAGCCGCCGGTGTCTGATCCGAGCGCGAGCGGCACGAAGCCCGCCGCAACGGCGGCCGCCGATCCTCCGGAGGAACCGCCTGGAGTCCTGTCCGGCGCCCATGGATTGCGCGTGGCGCCGAAGGCCGAATTTTCCGTGGAAGACCCCATGGCGAACTCGTCCATGTTGGTCTTCCCCACGATAACGGCGCCAGCTGCCGCCAGCCTTGCGGCCGCGGTGGCGGTATAGGGAGGGCGAAAACCCTTCAGCATCCTGGAGGCGCACGATGTTTCCGCGCCGGCCAGGCAAATGTTATCCTTCAGCGCCACCGGTACGCCGGCGAGAGGTCCGGGATCCTCGCCCCTTTTTACTTTGGCGTCAACTTCGGCGGCAGCCTTTTCGGCAGATTCCGGGATAACCGAAACGAAAGCCCTCAGCTTCGGATCGCCGGCCGCTATGCGATCCATCGCCCGACGACAGGCTTCAACCGCGGAAAGCTCCCCGCGCTTGATCGCGGCCGCCGTATCTGCCGCACCCATCCGCTTCGTTTCGTCCATGCGCGAGCCATTGCCCCCTTTTAACTGCACCGCGTCTTATCGGACCCGAGCATCTCCGCCGATGGGAAAAGACGGCCGCCACGCCGAGTGGAAGTGCGATCGGCGAGGCTATTCGATCACCGGCGGGACGCGGAAGAACCCGTCGCCGGCGTCCGGGGCGTTTGCGAGCGCACGATCCATGGAGAGCGACCGGATCGGGACATCCCCTCGTGGCGCAGACGCGCCCCCTAGCGCGGCCGATATCATCGGCTCGACGCCCGACGTATCCGCGTCCTTGAGCTTGTCCATGTACTCGACTATCGTCGAGAGCTGCTCCGCCAAATCTGCCAATTCCCTTTCGCTGAGCGCCAGCCGGGCCAGTTCCGCCATGCGAGCGGTCAGCTCCAACGATATACCCATAAGCTCAAACCTTTCTGCTGTCCGCCAGCACCTCGACCGCACACGCCCTGCCTGAAATGGGATGGATCCGCCGCCGGCGTCCTTCGCTAGCCGCCGCCCATCCAGCGTGATGCATCCGCCGCCCAGTAGGTGATTATCGCCGAGGCGCCGGCGCGCTTTACGGCCGTCAGCATTTCCATCGCGGCCTTTTTTTCGTCCAGCCAACCCATCCGCGCGGCGGCTTTCACCATGCTGTACTCCCCCGAAACGCTGTAGGCCGCCACAGGCAGATCAAGGTTCCTGGAGACTGCCGATATTATATCCAGGCACGAGATCGCCGGTTTTACCATCACTATGTCCGCTCCCTCGGCCGCATCCAGCCGGGCCTCGCGCAACGCCTCGCGCGCGTTGGCCGGATCCATCTGGTAGCCGCGGCGGTCGCCGAAAGCCGGGGCCGATTCGGCTGCCTCCCGAAACGGTCCATAGAAGACGGAAGCGTACTTTACGGCGTAAGACATTATGGCCGTGCCGTGGAGACCGTCGGCGTCAAGCGCATCGCGGATGGCCGCCACCATGCCGTCCATCATTCCGGAAGGCGCTATTACGTCTGCTCCCGCTCTGGCTTGCGAGACGGCGGTCTTCCGCAGGTTCGCCAGCGTGGCGTCGTTGTCTATTTCCTTCCCCTTCAATACCCCGCAGTGACCGTGGTCGGTGTATTCGCAAAAACAGGCGTCCGCGATCAAAGCCATGTCCGGGCATGCCCGCCTTATCGCCCTCAAGGCCCTTTGTATCACGCCATCGTCATCCCAAGCCCCGCTGCCTTCGGCATCTTTCTTCGCGGGGATGCCGAACAGGATCGCGGCCAGTATGCCGAGGGCGCTAAGCTTGGCAGCCTCTTCAGCCGCCTCCTCCACCGGAAACTGGAAGACGCCAGGCATGCTCTGCACCTCGCGCCTTTTTCCGCGCTCGACAACGAACAGCGGCGCGATAAGGTTCGACGGGCTCAGATCAGTTTCACGGACCAGCTTCCGAAGCGCCTCCATCCTTCGGAGCCTCCTCGGTCGTTCCCTCGGAAAGGCCATGGCGTATCGCTCCCGCAGAGAGCGGGGCGGCGGAAGGCGCAGCACGCCGCCGCACAAGGCGCCGCCCGTCACACGAAACGTTCCTTAAAATATCCCCGGCCCAAGAGCCTCTTTCGACGCTTTTTCCCCGCAAGCCCGCTCCGCCTTTTCGCTCCGGCACCGGGACGCCGCTGAAGCGCGCCGATCGGTCCGGCGGCGCGCTTCCCTCGCCCCGAATCGAATCGTCCAAATAGCCGTTCTGCGCCGAGTTTCCGGTCGGCGCCGGGGCCGGAGCTGCTTAGACGGTTTCGTGCGAGACGAGATCTTCGTAAGTTTCCCGCCGGCGGACGACGCGGAATTTATCGCCCTCCACGAGCACCTCCGGCGCCCGCGGCCTCGAATTATAGTTTGAACTCATCGTGAACCCGTAGGCGCCGGCCGAGAACACGCAGAGCAGCTCGCCGCGCTTCACCTCAGGCATCGGCCTGTCCTTCGCCAAGAAATCGCCGCTCTCGCATATCGGCCCGACCACGTCGGCCCGGCCGTAACCCGGCGCGGCGGCGACCGGCCCGCCGCGCGACGGGGGAAGTTCGCCGGCATCCACCGGCCACACTTCGTGGAACGCCCCGTACAGGCTCGGCCTTATCAGGTCGTTCATGCCGGCATCCACGATTATGAACCGCTTGGTCGGCGAGGTCTTGACGTATCTGACGCGCGTCAGAAGCACTCCGGCATTGCCGACTATGAACCTCCCCGGCTCGAGTATCAGCGTGCAGCCCAACGGCTTTATTCTCGGCACCATGACGTGCGCGAACGCCTCCGCGGGCTGCGCCTCGCCGCCCCTGTAGAAGATCCCGAACCCGCCTCCGGCGTCCAAGTATTCCATCGGCGCCTTTGCGCTCCGGTTGCAGCGCAGGAAATCGCCCACCCGATCGAGAGCCTCCGCATACGGCTCGACCTCCGTTATCTGGCTCCCTATATGTGCGTGGACGCCGACTATCCGCACGTTCCCGAACCTTCCGGATGCAGCAACCAGAGCGCCGGCCCTCTTGAGGTCCAGGCCGAATTTATTTTCTATCTTGCCGGTGGATATGTAACCGTGCGTATGGGGATCTACGTCGGGGTTGAGGCGAAGCGCCACAGGCGCGGTCGCGCCGAGCCTTCCGGCTATACGGTCTACGTTCTCCAGCTCCTCTTCGCTCTCCACGTTGAACATCAGTATTCCGGCCTTCAATGCGGTCTCTATCTCCTCGTCGCTCTTCCCGACACCGGCGAACACCACCTTTCGAGGATCGGCTCCCACGCGCATGGCGCGGAAAAGCTCGCCCCCCGACACCACATCGAATCCCGCGCCCTCGTCGGCCAGTATCTTGAGCAGGGCCAGGCAGGAGTTGCTTTTGATCGAGAAGCATATTATACGCGGCAGTTCGGAGAACGCCGCGTCCAGCTTCCGGTAATGTTCGCGTACCGTGCGCGCGCTGTAAACGTAGACCGGCGTCCCGACCGCATCCGCTATCGCCGCTGCCGACACGCCTTCTATTCGCAGACTTCCACCGGCGTATGAAAACGCATCCATATCTTATGCTCCGCTTTCCTCCTTTTCCCTTCCCGCCTTCGCCGCTTAAAAGCGGCAGGCGCCTCAGCGCCGCCTTTGGGCGCAACTTTCGGCCGCACCGCGCCCCGCCTTGTGCCGCCGGGCATGTCAACGCGCCCGGCCCGCGGGCCTCGAAAGCCGCTTCCGCCACGCCGCGACCTCCCGCCGCACGAACGCCGGATTCGCCGACCCTGGCGAGGCGTACGAAAGCACGGCCCCGGCGGCGCCCAGCACTTTCCTGGCGTCGGGGCCGAGCAGCGGGTGCGCGCGGCGCAGATCTTCATCCGACAGCCCGGCCAGCTCGACGCCGCGGCTTTCGGCCAGCCCGACCAGCTCGCCAACGATCCTATGCGCACGCCTGAACGGGACACCCCTGGCGGCAAGGTATTCGGCCAGCACCGTCGCGTCCATGAACCCGCGGCCGCAGGCTTCCCGCATCCGCACCTCGTCGAACTCAGTCTGGCGAAGCAGCGGCGCCAGGACGTCGAGACAGGCGCTGACCTGGCGCGAGGCGTCGAAGAGCGGCTCCTTGTCCTCCTGCATGTCGCGGTTATAGGCCAGCGGCAAGCCCTTCAGCAGGATCATCAGCGAATTCATGGCGCCTATTACCCGCCCGCACTTGCCGCGGATCAGCTCCAGCACGTCCGGATTCTTCTTCTGCGGCATTATCGAGGAGCCGGTGCAGAAGGCGTCGTCCAGTATGGCGAAGCCGTACTCAGACGCCGCCATCAGCACCAGGTCCGATGCCAGGCGCGACATGTGCATCGCGGCGCACGCCAGGCAGAACGCGAACTCCACAGCGAAGTCGCGGTCGGAAACCGCGTCCATGCTGTTCCGCGCGATCCGCCCGAAACCCAGCAGCCTTGCCGTAACGCGCGGGTCTATCGGAAGCGATGTCCCCGCCAATGCGCAGGCGCCTAGCGGCAGCACGTCGGCGCGCTCGCGGCAGTCGGCCAGCCTCTCAACGTCCCGTTCGAACATTTCGACATACGCGAGCAGCCAGTGGCCGCAAGTTACCGGCTGGGCGCGCTGCATATGGGTGTAGCCAGGCATCGGCGATGCGGCATAGCGGCCGGCCAATTCCACCAGAGCGGACTGGACGGCCCGGACGCGGCCGGTCACGGCTTCTATCTCGTTCCGAACCCATAGGCGGAGGTCCAGCGCGACCTGGTCGTTCCTGCTGCGGGCGGTGTGGAGCTTCCCAGCGGGCTCGCCTATCCTCTCCTGCAGCGCCCGCTCCACGTTCATATGGATGTCTTCGTCCTCGGCGCGGAACTCGAAACGGCCGGCCTCGATGTCGCGCAGTATCCCGCGCAGCCCCTTTATTATGGCGCTCTTCTCGCGCGGCTTGAGCAATCCGGCCTTCGCCAGCATCTCGGCGTGCGCGATCGAGCCTTCTATGTCGTGGCGATACAGCGTCCGATCGAAGGATATGCTTTCGGTGAAGGCCTCGGTTAAGGCGTCGGTCTCCTTACGGAATCTTCCGCCCCAGGTCCGCTTTCGCGACATGGCCTAAGCTCCGCGTTTCTCCTCCGGTCGTGCCGACCGCCTCCGCGCCCCGGTCCGCCCGCCGCGACGCGGTCTTCCTCGCCGCGCGGACCGGATTTTCTCCAGCTTGCCCGGCCTTATCCGAGCGCGCCGGGTCTTTGCCGTGCGGACCGGATTTGCCTGGCCCGCCTGGATTTTGCCGTCGCTCGGCCTTCGCCGATAGCGTCCGGAAGATTCGACCGGGATGTCGCCATCCCATGCGCGCGTGCCGAACTGCTCCTGCCAGCCAGCCCGCCAAGCCGCCGCAGCGTTGGGGTATAGCGATTTTTAGCGTGCGGACCGGCCGGCATGACGGCCCTGGGCGGCTATCTCCGATCAGACGCCACTGCCTCGCGCGCCTCGACCCGCCCGCAATCGCGCCCTGCGGCCGTTCCGCCCGAGGCCGTCCCGGGCACATCGGCTATCATAGCCGTCTCGTTGCAATTGGCGAACCTCGGACATCGCAGGCAATCGGACCATATCTTCCGCGGCAGGGAATCCCTGTTCACGACCGAGAAACCGAAGCGCGCGAAATAGTCCGGGGCCAGAGTCAGCGCGAAGACGCGCGGAAGTCCGAGGACCGCAGCCTCCTTCATGCACGCCCTTACCAACTTGCCTCCGATACCCGTATGCCGGTATTCGCGCCGCACGGCCACGCTGCGGATCTCGGCCAAGTTCTCCCACATCACGTGCAGCGCCGCACACCCCAGTATCCTGCCGCGACCCTCGGCCACGTAGAAATCGCGTATGCCTTCGTAAAGTTCCCCCTTTGATTTGGGAAGCATCAGGCCTTCGAGCGCATACTCGTTTATGATATCGTGCATTTCGGGGACGTCTGTCACCCTGGCCCTACGGACGCGCACGACTGTTTCGTTTTTCTTCGTCATCTCCCGTCGGTCTCCCGTCGCCGCCGCCACATTTCCGTGCACCGCCGCACCGCGCTACGCACGCACTCTCGCGCGCGACAGCGGGCCGCGCGCACAAGGTGCCGCGCCCACGCAGTCCGAAGCAGGATCTCTCTGCCTATACTTCCGCCGACCGTATGGCGGACGCCTCGGCCGCGCGCTTATATAGCGCGCGGGCGCGCATTGCAATATCAGCAACGACCTAACCGTTCGATTGAAGCGTATTGACGCGTAAACGAAACCATATGCTGCCAAAGGGGCGCGCACGGAAATTCCAGGGAGATTTCAAAGTCCCGATGCCGTCCGCGGCCGCGGGAAGGAAGAGCGGCGCCCGCCCGGTGCAGAGGGCGGAGAACCGCCGGTCGGCAGTACCGCCGGAGCGCACGCCGATTCCGAACTTTGAAACGGCACCGCAGAAATCCGCTTGCCGCCAAACCTTGGAAATCGCCGGCCTGGATCGCCGATGCCGACCCGATCGAACTCGAAGACGGCAGAGGCTGGAATCTATGGCTCGCGCGCCACCGACAGACAGAATCAAGGCGACGCGCGTTCTCCAGCGGCGTCAGCCGCCGCAGCCGGACCGGAACCGTCCTTTTCTCCAACGACCCCGCCGGAGTCATCGCAACCATATACAGGGCTCAGTTTCAAAGTCCATGTCTCCCGGCCAGTAAACAGGACGATCGCATCCGTCGCCTCATCGTACCAGATCGCCCCGCCCGAGGGCGGGTGCGTCCCGGCGGATATCTCGAACCACGAGTTCGATTTCGGAGAATATACCCACGTGTCGGTAAGGTTCGCGCTCGACTCGGCCCCCTTGAAACCAGCCCCTCCGAACAGGACCCACGCATCGAGCGGCGCGTACCAGGCAAGGGAGGCGAAGAACCTGCCGGGGGGCGGCTTTTTAGGAGAGAGCCTGCGCCACTCGGCGGACGCCGAATCGAAGGCCCAAGTGGCGGGGACGGGCTGCTTGTTGCCGTCCCGTTCCCCGAACAGGAGGAAAACGCCCTTGGAGTCGGATACGAAGCTGCCCGGCCTCAACGCCGACGATCCACCCCATGGGTAGAAGACGTCTCCCGGCGACTGCTTGATGGTCCTTATATGGTCGGTTTCGGAAACGACGATCCTGCCGTTTCCCGCGCCATACCCGTACGCGATCACGTCGCCGCCCGCGCGCGGGCAGGCGAGCACTACGCCTTCTTTGACGTTGAGCTTCTGGTCGCGGCTCCATACCGCCTTTTCGGGATCGTACCTCCAGATGTGGTCGCCGGCATACAGCCAGAAGGCGTCCCGTTTCGAGTCGTAACAGAACGGCAGCGCGTAGCCGTCGCCGTTGAACCACGGCGGCGGACGGTTGGAAGCCTTGGGATCGTTCTCCATCACGCAAGTCCATATGTCTCTGCCCGCGTCGTAAGTCCACATGTCGTTGCGCTGGAGCTCGTAATGGCTCGACCCGTACATAACGCACAGTTTCCGCTTTGAATCGTAGGCGGCCCCCCAGTTGCCCCACTTGCTCGACGGAAATTCGACCGGCTTTCCCCCGGCGGCCATTACCTTCGGCGCGCGGCGACTCCATTCTCCGCGGTAGCCTTTGACCTCCAGCGCCGAAGCGATCCCCGCCTTCATCGCCGCCAGTTCGCCTGCTTTATCCCTGGCGGTTTTCGTCCCGCCGTGGAGCTGCTCGAAACGCTCGATCGCCTGCCGCAGCCTCTCCGCCGACACCTTATCGAGTCGCTCCGGCGCGCCCCCCGCAAGCGCCTCCCAAGCCTTCTCGGCGGCAAACTCCGCCTCCCCAATCTCCAGCCTCCGGACATGCTCAAGGTAATGCCCCGCCAGGAGGAATCCCCTGCCGCGTTCGAGCAGTTTCTTGGCGCCCTTGGGATCCTCCGACCCCTTCGCGAGCTTCCTGATGGCGGCCGCGACGGATTCGACTCCTTCGGCCGGCTCCTCACGAGCGAATATCGCCGCCCTCTCGGCCGCCGGTATGTTCGAAACCTTTACGGGCCAGTCCATGGTCGCGCCGCGCACCTTCCGGGCGACCACCACCTGTTCGCCTCCAACGATCTTCGACACCATGCCCCTGACGGTTTCCCCTCCGATCTCCCAGCAGACCTCGCGGCCCACCAGTTTTTCGAGCGCCGCGAGGTCTCTTCCGCGCTCTCTGTCGAGCGCCGCCAAGAGGGCATCCAGCGCCTCGGCCCGCTCCGCCAGGTATCCGGCGGCGCCCGCCGCGCCGAGCCTGGTCGCGGCCCTCTTCGCTCCGGCCGTGTCGCCATTCTCCAGGAGGCAGCGGTCCGCCTCCGCCATCGCGGATTCCCAGAGTTCCTCCGCCGCTTTCCGTTCCCGTTCGGCCGCGCGCCGGGCCGTCTCGGCGGCCTTCCGCGCCGCCTCGATCTTCGCACCGAGGGTTTCCATCGCGGCGGCGGCCGGGGCGTATTTCAGTCCCGAGAGCGTCCGGAGGGCTTTCTCTGCCTCCTCGATCCTGCCTGCTTCCAGCGCGGCGCCGGCCGCCTCGATCGCGCGCCCGCACGCGGCCTCCGCCTCGTCCCTTAGATGCGCCGCGCGCGCCATGATCCTGCCTTCCAGCAACGGCCGCAGGCCCTCCGGAACCCCGTCGAGTTTCGCCAGCGCCCCGTCGTAATCGCCGCGCGCCAGCGCCTCATCGCTCGCCTTTTCAAGCTCCTCCCATGCACTGTTGGCCGCCGCCAGCGCCCGTTCCCTCGCGGCATCGAGCGCGGCGGATATGACGGCCGGGGCGCCCCCGCCGGTTCCGCCGCTCGTCCGCGCCCATACCTCTTCAGGTATAAGTCCCGCCTCGACCTCCAACGCCTCCCACGCGCGTATGATTCCGGCCGCATCTTCAGTGTTGGCCTTCTCGAATGCCTTGGCTTCCTCGATCGCCTTCTCCAGAGCGACCGCCTCCTCGCGCCACTTCTCGGTCGAAGGTTTTGTCGAACCGGCCGCATCCGCGCGGCCCTTTGCGTCTTCCGGACCTTTCGCCGGCCTGGCGGCGTTTTTGCCGTCGGGCAGAACCCCAGCCGACTTCACCCTATTCCCATCCCCGAGGCCTATTCCCTCCACGAGAAGCGCCATCAGAAGAACGGTAGCTACGCCCGCCGCGCCGCCGCACGCCAGCGCGACTCGCGTATGCCGTCGCCTGCCGGATACACCAGCCGCAGACGGTCCGAATGTAGGAGAGACACCCGCCGACGGCGGCACCGCGCTTGATGCTGCGCCGGCCGGTACAGATTTTGCATCGGGTCGGAACGCGCCGGCGTGGAGCCTATGGGCTCCGGTCGGCGCACAATGGGTCGGGGTCTGGATCGGATGCGCCCCTGAGGGAAAGCGCCGGGCGCCGCTCGGCGGACGGTGCTTACCGGTCGGAACCCGCTCGGCCGCGACGATGCCGGATGCGGAGCCAAGCTTCCCAGAGTCGCCGGCAGATCGGCCGCCGCCCGCCCGCGCGCGGCATGCCGGACAGAACGCCATGGCTCCATCGCGGACGGCCGTCCCCTCCGCGAATTCTCTGGCGGGAATCCTGCGCCCGCAACTCTCGCAGAAAAATATTTCCATATCGGGAACCCGCCCAGGCAAAGCGACGTCATCTGCCGCCCCCGGCCGGTCTCTCAATAACGCTTCTTTTTTGCACGCAAGAACCGCTATGCCAAATAGCGTTTCCAAATAAAGAATCTATCCTGTGGAAGCGCCGAAGTCAAACCGGAGTCTACATGGCCGAGCCGGTTGCGCTGTCTGCGGACGATAGTGAGATTTCTGCGGAGCCGGAGAGGCTTTACCTATCGCTTCATAGAGGGCGCTTGTCTCAGACTCGGCGTTCCGCGCGATTCTTACCCCAAAAGTTTTCAGAGAACGCCAAGCATTAAATAAGGCCTGTCGTTTCGCCTTTTTCTCCCGTATCTCCTATGAACGGACGCATCGCAAATTTATATCTCGACCGGATCTCAGAAGGGAGTTGAACCCGCATCCATATCAGTGCAGAAAGAAAGGGGTAACGTCTTTGGGGAACAGGAAGACGGGACGGTGAGTCGGGGCTTTGTTTCACAATTTGCGCTATAACTCTAACAAGGACTTAAACGAAAACGCGTTTGCCGATAGATCGCGTTATAATTTTTTGCTTGGCAACGCCTTGCATCTTTTATACAATAGGGCCGTGAGTCGGCGAACGAAACAACTCTGAGGACCCCTTGCCTATCCTTCGGAAAACTTTTCCTAAATTTTCGTTTAGGGGCGAGTCGTATTGCACCAATTGCCTGGACCGCTAATGACGCGACTTATTGCAACACGCTAAAAGTTCGCTTGAGCGGCTGACAAAGTCCGGAATTTTGAAATAAAAAAAGCGCGTTAGGCGTCTTTTAAAATTTAGGAGGCATTATAATCAATTTTCTGTTCTCGGCGATGGGCGCCAATACATGTGGGTGTTTGCAAGCGCCTGCGACACATTGGGCTAGGAGATTGAAAGCGAGTATTTCGGCGGGGATCCCCGGCAGGGCCCCATGTCGAGGATCGCGCGTCGTACCGCGTCGAGGTCTAAATAGGAGCCGCGATTGGGCGGCGCGAATCGGAAAATGGGGTGGAAGGGTGCGCCTGCACGATAGCAAGCCGATTCGGCGGTCGCGCCCGATGGGAAGGAGGATCGGAAGATGTGCGCGAAGTCGGCGTTGTGGCTGGCATCCATAGTGTTCGCGTTCGCTGCGGAAGCGGCGTTGAGCGAGGATGGGGGCGGGGACGCCCCTGGGCCGGAGCAAAAACCGCCTAAAGAACGCCCGAAAAAGGATGAAGGCGGGGAAAAGCCGCGCCGCTTCGGTCTGTTTTATCCCCCCACTATCGAGACGTTGAAGAAGAAGATCGAACTGACCGACGAGCAGGTCAAGAAAATCGAGGAGTTGCGTAAGACGATAGCGGACAAGTGCGAAGCGTTGTCGCAGGATCCTGCGGTGAAGGCGGCGCAGGAAGAACTCGCCAAGGCTAAGGATGCGGGCGATAAGGACGCCATTAAGGCCGCCGAAACCAAGCTGAAGGAGGCGATGAAAGGCTTCGTCCCGCACAAGGAGTGGATAGAAGGTCTGACCGGTATATTGACTCCGGAACAGATGGAGAAGATCGCGCCCAAACACAAGGAGCAGGGCAAGGGAGACAAGCCCGAGAAAAAGAGGAAAGAGGAAGGCAAACCGGAAGGCGCAGAAAGAGGAGCCAAGGCCGAATAAAAACCTCGGATAGCTTCTGGCGGTCTTGGTAAAGCGGCCGCCATCGCGCGGCCGCTTTTTTTGTTCCGGCTGCGGCAAAGGGGTGCCGAGGCGGGGTGGGATCGGGAATCAGGATCCCCCGGCGGTCGCCTGGCCGCGGGCTGGGGCGCGGATTTTTCGGGGATCCGGCCGCTTCATTCTTATTTCATCCATGGCGTCCGTGCGTCCCATTCGCGGAGCAGCCGGTCCAGCTCGGCGGCATCGGCTTCGGATGCGACCCCGCCCTCTGGCGCGAGGTTACGCATCTCCCAGGGGTCATCGGCCAGATCGAAGAAGCGCGTCGGGCGGTCGCCGGGCGGGACGCCGCGGCCGGCCAGAGGGAGTTCGTATATATAACGCGGCGAGCGGATGGCGATGGATCCTTTCGTTTCGATGAACGCGCAGTTGTCCGCCGTTACCGCTCCGACGGCGTCATCTCCGAACAAGAGCGGCGACAGGTCTCTACCTTCCCAATGTGCCGGAACGGATATACCGGCCATTGCAGCCAGTGTGGGAGCCAAATCCACCAGACTCCCGACATGCGACCTTATTACTGCGCCGGCCCGGATGCGGCGGGGCCACCGCACGATTAACGGTATTCGGATGGATTCTTCGTTCGTCCTCCCCTTCTGAACGAGTCCGTGGCTGCCGAGGTTGTCGCCGTGGTCCGAGGTAAACGCTAAGATAGTGTTATCCTCCAGGCCGTTCTCGCGCATCGCCCGCAACATCCGGCCTACCGCTTCATCCATCCACGTAGTCAGCCCGTAGTACTCGGCAATCAGCCGGCGTATGTCGTAGCCCTCAGGCAGCTTCTCGGTATACGGCAGGCGCAGGTTGTAGTAGCGGAAATCCCATCGGTAAACCTTGAAATGGTAATCCTCGTTATCCAGTCGAACGTCCGGCCGGACATTTGGGCGCAACGGTACGTCTGCCGGCCTATACATCGCAAGGAACCTGTCAGGAGCGTCGGCCAACGGACAATGCGGGGGCGATATGCTGTAGTACAGAAAGAAAGGCTCCCTAGAACCTCGCCGGCGCCTTATGAATTCCTCGACGCGCTCCGCCTCGAAATCCACGCTGTAGCCCGGCGGCACGAATTCCGGTCCGCCGTTCTCCGTGAAGCTCTGGCCTGAGTGGCAATGATGTACGCGCGGAATCAGGTAGTAGTCGAAACCCACGTCGTTCGGCCACGAATGTATATGCCACTTGCCTATGATGGCCGTATGGTAACCGGCGGAGCGGAGGATTTCAGGCAGCGTTGTATCCTTGAGATGAGGACGGCCCGCCTCGGGATATTCCGGCATGTTATGGTCCCCCGGTCTGCCCGGATAGGTCACGTTGGACACCCCGCCCGTGCACGATCGGTTGTACTGTCCCGATATAAGGACTGACCGCGCCGCCATGCAGACCGGGAAGTTAGTGACGGCGGTCTCGAAGCGCGCCCCTTCCGACGCCAGGCGATCTATGTTGGGCGTCCTGACGACCGGGTTCCCGTAGCAACCCGTCTCGAATGCCCTCAGCTGGTCGCATATGCATACGATTATGTTGGGAAGTTTTCCCGCGGCCATGTTCTCTCCCTCGCTCACACAGCTTGTCCGGTCCCCCCGCTATAAGCCGCAACCGGCATAAATGGCAGGAGCAAGCGCACCATAGTATAGTCATAATTTGCAGCCGCCGGAATATCCTCGCAACGGGTCTCTGACGGCCTCTTTCTCCCTTCGGATAGGGATGGACGGGGGCGCGGCCGCCTCCCGCATTTGTTCGGCGGATGTAGCGATCCGACAGCACGCCCGGCGCCTTGATCGCGCGTGCAAGCCGGAAAGCGTACTTGCGCTAACAACCCGAACGGTTATTTTTCGGCGTAAGCCCTGTAAGGTGTCTATTGAGGCGTTTCCAGGACATGCCGCGGCTCAATGTTCGGCCGACGCGTGGAGATACTGGCTGACGGCGCGCGGAGAGCCGCGTATGCACGCATGCATGGTCCGGCACCCCCCGGACGCGGATAACCCGGAACGTCATGGCATCGGGCGGATCGCGGAAAGCGCCGCGTGGCGGCTAGTGAAAACGGCGGGGGAGTAGGCGTGGTAGCGATAGTGGACTACGGGCTGGGGAACCTGAAGAGCGTGGCCTGCGCCTTCGGCCGCTGCGGGGTCGATGTCCGCATAACCTCCGACGCTCGCGACATCGCGGCGGCCGCCGCCGTCGTGCTGCCGGGCGTAGGCGCGTTCGAGAAAGCCATGGGCAACCTGCGCCGGCTGGGGCTCCTAGATCCGGTCAAGGCAACTGCGGCGGAGGCTGCCGCGGGCGGCAAGCCGTTCCTCGGCATCTGCCTGGGCCTGCAGCTGCTGTTCGAGAAAAGCTTTGAGCACGGCGAATACGAGGGCCTTGCCGTGCTGCCCGGGATCGTGGCGCGTTTCGCGCCGGGGATGAAGGTTCCTCATATGGGCTGGAACCGCGTCCGCCATATAAAGGAATCTCCGCTGTTCGACGGGATAGAGGACGGGGCGTATTTCTATTTCGCCCACTCGTATCGTGCCGAGCCGGCGCGCGCCGACCTTGCGCTCGGCGAGACCGATTACGGCGGCGCCTACGCCTCGGCAGTATCGCAAGGCATGTTGTTCGCGCTTCAGTTTCATCCCGAAAAGAGCGGCGAAACCGGGTTGAGGATGATCGGCAACTTCCTTCGAATGGCGGGGGAAAGTGACGGCCGATAGGTCGGCGCGAGGGGAAGCCGGCCTAAGTGAAGATTACAAGCGGATGTCGGCGGCGCGTAATCCAGGCTCGCCTCCTGGCGATTCTCCAGGATGTCCGACCGGAAGGGGAACGAGTATCGGGCTTCGAACGGGCCGCGGCGGAAGGGGCGGGAGGATGCTCGCGAAACGCATAATACCGTGTCTGGACGTCAAGGACGGTCGCGTGGTCAAGGGGACGTCGTTCGTCAAGCTGCGCGACGCCGGCGATCCGGTCGAATGCGGGAGGGCCTACAGCGAGGCGGGAGCCGACGAGCTGGTGTTCCTCGACATAACGGCGACGATAGAGAGGCGGCGGACGGTCCGCGAACTGGTCGAGAGTGTGGCCGAGGAGATATTCATACCGTTCACCGTCGGAGGTGGGATCAGGACGGTCGAGGACATTCGGGAGTGCCTCAAGGCGGGAGCGGACAAGGTTTCCATCAATACGGCCGCAGTGCGCGACAGGTCTCTGGTAGGCCGGGCGGCGGAGGCGTTCGGCAGCCAGTGCACCGTAGTGGCGATAGACGCCAAGAGATACGGAGAAAGATGGCGCGTGCACGTTGACGGCGGCCGCACGCCCACCGAATTGGACGCGGTCGAGTGGGCTGTTGAGGTCGAGAGGCTCGGCGCCGGCGAAATCCTCCTTACCTCGATAGACGCTGACGGCGGGACTTCCGGCTACGACATCGAGCTTACGCGCGCGGTTTCCGAATCGGTGGGCATCCCGGTGATAGCCTCCGGCGGAGCAGGCTGTCCGGAGCATATATACAGGGTTCTTACCGAAGGGAAGGCCGACGCCGCCCTGGCCGCATCGATATTCCATTACGGCATCCACTCGATATCCGATGTCAAGATGTACCTCTTGGAACGCGGCGTACCTGTCCGGGGCTGAAAATGCCGCCTCCGGTCGCTTGCGTCAGCGGTTTTTTCGTGCTACCTGAAGGACGGCTTCAGTAGCAGAAGTGGAAAAATCGGGCGTTTCGCGTGCGTCTGCGGGACGGGGCGGCTTCCCATTCTTACCGCATTCCAGCCGTAGCGCGGAGTTTCGTCTGGTAGGGAGGAATTTAACGATGAGCAATTCGAAAGAAACGGCCGCCGCGGGCAACGGCATCGCCAAGGTGATAGGGAGGAGCCTTAAGGAGGTGGATCCCGAGGTCCACAAGGCGGTGGCGGGCGAGGTCTGGCGGCAGAGGAACAACCTGGAGCTTATCGCCTCGGAAAACTACGTCAGCCGGGCAGTCATGGAAGCGACCGGCTCCGTGATGACCAATAAATATGCCGAGGGATATCCCGGTGCGAGATACTACGGCGGGTGCGAGTTCATGGACGAGGTGGAGCGCCTATGCATCCAGAGGGCGAAGGCGGTCTTCGGGGCCGAGCATGCCAACGTCCAGCCGCACTCGGGCACCCAGGCCAACATGGCGGTCTACCAGGCGCTGCTTTCGCCAGGCGAGGCGATACTTTCGATGAGTCTGGCGCAGGGGGGACACCTTTCCCACGGCCACGCGCGGAGCTTCTCCGGACATATATACCGCGCCTTCAGCTACGGCCTGGATCCGGCTACGGAACGCATAGACATGAAACAGGTCGAGCGGCTGGCGATAGAATGGCAGCCTAAGATCATAGTTTGCGGGGCGAGCGCCTATCCGCGTACGATAGATTTCGAAGCGTTCCACAATATCGCGGAAAAGATCGGCGCGTACCTCTTGGCCGATATCGCGCATATTGCGGGGCTGGTTGCCACGGGGCTCCATCCCGATCCGATCCCATACTGCCAGGTCGTTACGGCCACCACCCATAAGACGATGCGCGGGCCGCGCGGCGGCATAATACTGTGCCGGAAGGAATTGGCGCGGCAGATAGACAGCGCGATCTTCCCCGGCATCCAGGGCGGTCCGCTGATGCATACCATAGCCGGCAAGGCGGTCGCTCTGAAGGAGGCAATGCAGCCGGAATTCCGGGGCTACCAGAAACAGATACTCGCCAACGCCGCCGCCCTCGCCAAGCGCCTGTCCGAGCTGGGCCACAGGCTCGTCTCCGGCGGCACCGACAACCACATGATGCTGGTGGACCTGCGCAGTTCGGTTGACCTGAGCGGCAAGCAGGCGGAGACGCTCCTGGACAAGGTCGGCATAACTTTGAACAAGAACCTGGTCCCCTTCGACCCGAGACCTCCGGCCGAATGCAGCGGCATCCGAATCGGCACGCCGGCCGTCACCACGCGCGGCATGAAAGAGGAGCAGATGGAGAAAATAGCGGAGATGATAGACGCCGCGCTGCGCAATCCGGGCGACGATAATCTGCACAGGAAGATACGCAGGCAGGTGCTGGAACTGTGCGAGGGGTTCCCCATATACGCCGATTGACTCGCGGCCGTATGCGGCGGGCGCCCAAGGGGCTGCCGCGCGCATGTCGGACCGCGGCGGATCTTTAAGCCGCCGCTGTCGGTACGGCGCCGACAACATGTGCCGACGCCGGCGGCCGCACACCCTCCCCAGCCGGATCGGCTGTCATTTGCCTAATATCAGGCCGTGCTGCCTGCCGAAAAGCCGGGCGCCGTCCGGAACGTTCTTGCGCGAGACCAGCTCGGCCAGCACCTTCAGCCCAGCGTCTCTCGCCAGCGCCTTCGCGCGCGGCAGCGAAACGACAAGATTGGTCTCGTTGACCCTAGCGGGAAGCTCCCGATAGCCCTTCGGCAAAAATACGCGCTCGAGAGCCCTGTCCAACCGGTACAGCAGCCGGGATCCCATGCCTGCGGACAGGAAATATTTCCTCCCGAAATACAGGACGGCTATGCCGCCGGTCTTCAGCACTCTTGCCGTATCGGCCATGTATCGTACGAATACATCGAATTTCTCGACATGCTGCAGGACTATGAAGGAATATACGAAGTCCGCCGACGAGTCTTCCATCGGTATCCCGCGCCCGTCCGTCTTCAGGAGCCGGAAGTTCGAGACGCCTCTGCGTCTCAGTTCCTCCGCCACCTTATCGTTGCAGTCGTGAACGTCTATGCCTATTGCTTCCTTGAAATGCGCGGCCGCAGCCGCTAGCAGCCGCCCGCCCCCGTGGCCTATTTCCACGGCAGTCTTGTCTTCCGGGCGGGAAAGGAACGGCGCCGCCGGCGCAGCGAAGTGTACCGAGAAATCCCAATTTCCCCTTGCGAATGCCGCATCCTTGTCTCGGGCGGCGCAAAACCATGTGAAGAATTCGTCGTCCGACGACTCGGCGGCCCCGGTTATTTCTCCCTGAAACCGACTACGTGGCCCCGCTTTTCGATGTCTTCGCCCATGGGCATGGGACGCAGCCCTTATCGAATCATCCCGATTTCGTCCAGCCGGAAGGCGTTTTTCAGCACACTGATTTCGGGCGCCCCCTCGGGGCGCATCAGGATTGACACGACGTCGAACCTGTATCGGGCATCGCTCGGGAGGCGTCTTGCCCGGATGTACCACATGGCGGCGCGGGCCATCCTGACGCGCTTGCGCGAGTGCACCGACTCGGCCGGCGCGCCCTTCGATTCCGTCCTCCGCGCCTTGACCTCCACGAAGACCGTCGCGCCTCCGTCCTCCGCCACGATGTCCAGCTCCCCCGCCTTGCAGCGGAAGTTCCGTTCGACGATCCTGTATCCGAGGCGTTCGAGCTCGCGGGCGGCTATCGCCTCGCCCTCAGCCCCGATCTTTTGCCGCCATTTCCCAGCGCCGGCCGTTCCATCCGCCCCGGCCGGGGCCGCGCTCCCGGCGACCTCCGCGGCTTTCCCGCGGCGCCGGAAAATACGCCGAAACCACCCGAGGAAGTTTCCCATATCGTCAAGCGTCGCCCCGGCGACCGGACGCCCACGGCGCCGGCGACGGATAGCGCCTGGACGGACCCGAACGCCGCCGCGGCGCGGCGCGCGCAGATCGGGAACGCGTCCGCCCCTGTCGAGACGCCGCGGGCGCGCGCCCGTCCGCCCCGAACGGCGGAGGATCGCCTCCACGCTACCTGTCTTCCGGCCTCCAGCCCGCCGGCGGGCGATGCTTGACCCTTATGGCCTTCGACGGACAGTTGGCAGCGCACCAATCGTTGTCCTCGATGCAGGGGGAGGCGCCCTTGCGCGCTATCGCCGCCTTGCCGCCGCGCATCTCGAATATCCTGCTGGGGCACCCCTCGGCGCATACTCCGCACCCCATACAGGCCTCGCGATCGAGGGTTATAATGACATCCTCCTCCTTGATGCGCTCGACGATCATCGAGCCGCGGTCCGGCATGCCGGCGCATTCCTTCTCGATCCTGACGACCTGCAGCGTATTGGCCGCTCCCTTAGTCCCGAACGGTTCGCCGTAAAGGACAAGTATTGAGTCGCCGCGCCGCACCAGTCCGGCCTTGGCCGCCGCTTCGGTCGCGCTTTCTATGAGCTGCTCTCTCGACGATATCCCTGCGCCCAGTACCGGGGCGACGCCCCAGTACAGGCACATGGAGCCGACGCGCCTTTCGTTGGGGGTTACGGCCAGGATGGGCGCCGATGGACGGGCGGAGGCCACATACTTGGCGGTGGCACCGGTCATTGTGAAGACGACCAGCGCCCGCATACCCATGTCCCGTACTATGCGTTCGGCGCCGAGGCTAAGCGCATCTCGCAGGTTCGATGCCCGAACGGTCCGCGAGCCGCGGTCGTACATCCCGGTCTCCCGCATGTACGCCTCGGCCGCCCCGGCTATCTTCGCCATCGTGGCCACCGCTGCGACGGGGAACTGTCCGGATGCCGTCTCCCCGGAAAGCATCACGGCGTCGGTCCCGTCGAATATCGCGTTCGCCACGTCCGACACCTCCGCCCGCGTCGGCCGCGGCGAGGCGGTCATGGATTCGAGCATCTGGGTGGCGGTTATGACCGGCTTGTCCATGGCGTTCGCCATCGCTATCAGTCTCTTCTGCACCAGCGGCACCTGCTCGGCGGGCATCTCGACTCCAAGATCGCCGCGCGCGACCATCGCCCCGTCGGCGATCTCCAGTATCTCCCGCAGGCGCTCCACCGCCTCCGGCTTTTCTATCTTGGCTATCAGCAGAGGCGGATCCGGTTCGGCGTTCAGGCGCTTACGGACTTCGACCAGGTCCGCCGGTGACCGCACGAAAGACAAGGCCACGATGTCCACACCGTTCTTGAGGCCCCATTCAAGATCGGCGAAATCCTTCTCCGTGACGCTTGGGGCGCTGACCTTCACCCCAGGCAGGTTCAATCCCTTTCTTGATTTCAGGAGCCCCCCGCGCAGCACCCTGACCCTTACTTCCTGCCAGGACGTTTCAAGCACCGCGACCTCCATTCTGCCGTCGTCGAGAAGAAGCCTGTCGCCGCGCCTGACGTCTTTCGCGAGAAACTCGTAGTCTACGGGTATGCGGCCGGGGGGCAGCGGCGGCGCCGCGCAGGAAAAAACAACTTCCTCGCCGTCTCCGAGCTCCACTCCGTCGCCTTCGATCCGTCCCATCCTGATCTTCGGGCCGCACAGGTCCTGCAGGATGCCGACGGGCCTGCCCGCGCGGGCAGAGGCCGCGCGGATGTTCCGCAGCCTGGCGCCGTGCTCATCGTAATCGCCGTGGGAGAAATTCATGCGGGCCACGTCCATGCCCGCCCGGATCATGCTCTCAAGCACCTCGACCGAATTGGACGCCGGGCCTACGGTGCAGACTATCTTGGTTCGTCTCATGATGCGGGCGCTCCGTTCTATGCCGCCCGAACGGCCGGGGTTGGACCGGCGGACGCCGGGCGGCCGGCCTTCGGCGGGCGGGTCGAACCGTCCGCTATCGCGTAGCGGACCGGCGGCGGCCGGCCGTGCCGGCGGGCGACGGGGCGACGGAACGCCGCCAAGACCGCGCCGGAGAAATCCCGAAGTTTCCCGCCGCGGCGACGCCGACGGACCGTCGCGCCCGGGCCTACATGGTGCCGGAGGAGGGACTCGAACCCTCACCCGGGGTTGAGCCGGACGGGATTTTGAATCCCGCGCGTCTGCCAGTTCCGCCACTCCGGCGAGGCGATCCTTCTCGGAAGATTTTCACCCCAAGCATACGGAATACAAAGGTAAATTCGAGGGAAAACGCCAAACAGATACGTATTGGCGGCAATCACTGGATGATCCATATGGCCAGTTGCGCTGTGGGTTGGACGAGAGCGAGAGGGTGTCGGGAGGGCGATCGAATGCGTTTCTATGGGGTTTTGGATGATCGAGCTGGCCGCCGGCAAGGCTAAAGATCATGTTTAAACGCGCGAGAGCCCTGTAGGACCGAAGTATCCCGTGGAGTCCCCAGGATTCGCACGCTATGGCCATTTGTTTGGCGATCAGGCGAGGATGCCTCAAAGGCGGATTCCGCCTCAGTTCGCCAAGGCACGCCTCGATGCTCTGGCGGCGCGAAAATATTGTTCAAAAGCAGCGCCCTCACAGCACATGCACCGGATAGTCGTTCCGCCCGCGGCCGCGATAAGGAACTGAGCATGCTCAGAAGATTACCGTCGGGCACCGATTCGAGAGGCCGGCGGATGGTTTTGATCGAGGGGGATATCTTCGAGGTTTTCCCATGCGAGCAGCGATCACTGGATATGGTGCATCCTCTTTCGGAATTCTTCTTTTCCTCTTATTCCTTGCCGCCGGCTCGCTTCTTTTTCCGCGTCTTGCGGTCGCCCCGCCGGTTCTTTCCCTTTTCCCTTCCTCCGTCCGGCTAACCTCTTCCTTCCGGCCGTTACGTGTGCGACGGTAATTTATTATCCATACAACGCGACGTGTATCCTTAAAAGAAAAAAGGGTAAAAATCGAGAAAACGGCGTACCTGCGCGGTGCGCTCACTTTGAAGCGTCGGGGTAAAGCCGCGCCGAGTCCGCAAAAATCTCCCTATAGTCCGCAGGCGGCGCAACCGGCTCGGAAGTCGCGGCCGCAGGTACGGCGCGCTATCCTTTAAGCTTCTTATCGAGTATCTCGCGTACCTTGCTTTTCAATTCCGTAAGGTCGCCGGATTTGACCACGTAGGCATCGGCCGACCATGTCATAAAGTTGTCCTTGTAGGTGCCGTAGGCAGTGTTGAGTATGATCGAGATGGTTTTATCCTGAGCCAGGACCTTGCTGAGCACCTCGATGCCGTCCATGCCCGGCATTGAGATGTCGAGTACGACCAGGTCTGGTTTGTTCTTTTTCACGATTTCCAGGGCTTCCGACCCCGACCCGGCCACATCGACTTCGTAGCCTTCCTCCTCAAACTCCTCCTTGTATAGAACTTGCAGATTCTTATCGTCATCCACCACAAGCAGGCGCGCCATGGTTTTCGCCCTCCCTCCGGAGAAAGCTTTTAGGTGCGGGAGATTTGCGCTCCGGGTTCGCATTCCCCGCAGGCGCGAAGATCCGCCGACGCCCGCACCCTACTACCTGCTCCCATGGTAATTTTACCGCGTTCGGTTCGCAACCGCCATGCGCAGCGAACCTGGAGCGGAACGGAGACCAACATTCGCGGCGAGATGCCGTTGCAACCTTTGCATCCCTCCAAAGATGAACTGCGACGAATAACTTAAGTATTAACGTTACAGCGTTACACGGTACGGCCTCTCAACGGCAACAGTATGACGAATTCCGTGCCTTTCCCTATCTCGCTATAGAGGTTCATCCGTCCGCCGTGATCGTCTATTATCTTTTTGCTGACCGCCAGTCCCAATCCCGTTCCGTTCTGCTTGGTCGTGAAGAACGGGCTGAATATCTTGTCCATGACCTCCGGCGGTATCCCTACGCCCGTGTCTTTGACGGACACCTCCGCCATCTCCTCCCTTCTGCGCGAGGACACTGAGAGCTCGCCTCCGGCCGGCATGGAGTCCATGGCGTTCTGTATCAGGTTGATCAGCACTTGAGATATCTGAGTTTCGTCAATCATGATTTCCGGAAGCGAACGATCGAGGTCGACGAAGAGGCGTATGTTTTTACCGAGCAGATTTTCATTCTGGACGCGGCAGACGTGTTCGATGGCGGCGTTGAGGTCGGTCGGCTTAAGGTTCGGGCTGGCCGGACGCGAGAAGTCCATTACCGCCCGCAGGATGTTTTCCAGCCGCGCCACCTCCTCGGTTATTATCTTCGCGTTCCTGGCAACCCGTTCGGTATTCGACGGTTTGCGCATCATGGTGCGGGCGAAGCCGCCTATCGTGGCCAACGGGTTCCTTATTTCGTGAGCAACATGGGCGGCCATCTTGCCGACGGTGGCAAGTTTTTCGGAATGGACGAGAGCGTCTTGGGCTCGCTTGAGTTCCTGCAAGCGGAGCTGAAGCTCCGCGTAGGTCTCGGCGTTTTCGATGGCCAAGCCGGCCTGGCCGGCGAACAACGTAAGTAGCTTTACGTGTTCGTCGGTTATAGGCCTGCCGGAGTAGAGGTTGTCAGCGAGCAAGACGCCGACGACAGTACCCTTGGCGACCATCGGCACGCTGACGAAGCTGTTTGTCCCGAACAGCCTGCGGAACCGCTCGGTCACCCTCGGGTCCGATTCCGCGTCTATAACCAGCTGCGCCTTCTTCTCCAAGGCCGTCCTGGGTACGATCTCGCTCGGGTCTTCCATCGGATACGAAAGCTCGCGGACCATCCTGTGCAGCGGTCCGCCGTCCATCGGAGAAGATTCGACATTCCTGAGCAGATCGTGGAGGCTCCTGGTCTTAGTCGAAAGCTCCGCCCATATCCTGAACGCTTCCTCGCGGCTTGACGGGCCCACGGCCATCCTTCCGTCGAGCGTGTTCTTCTGGCGGTTGCGCGTGAAGAGGAACGCGCGGTTGAAGCCGAGGGCGTGACCGGCGGTGGCGCATATTAGGATCACTCGGAACAGTTTGTCTTGTTCAAGGGTACCCTGCAGCACTATCGAAAGCTCGCGGAGGAGGTTCAACTGTTCGATCCTGGTCTCCTGATCCGTAACGTCCTGCGTGAGCGATAAGACCTGGAATGGATTGCCTTTCTGGTCTCTTATAGGGGCCAGGATATTGCTGAAGAAGCGGCGCTGGCCGGTCGGCGTGAAGACCGACCAGTTCTGCCGCAGGACCTTGCCCGTTCGCAGGACTTCCTCGACGGGGTTGCCGGCCGAGTCTATCTGGGCGCGGAAGGCGGCAAGTCCAGGCTGGCCGTAGGAATCGCCGAACCATATGCCGAAGGTCCTGTTCTGCCAGAGGATCCGGCGGTCGGAGCCTATGAGGCACAGGCTGGCGTTCATGGCGTTCACTATGTCGTTCAGCTTCGCGCGTTCGCGCGCCACCTCCTCCTCGGCCCTGGCCTGCTCGGTCACGTCATCCAGCGCCAACAGGATCTGGCGGACTCCGCCGTATTCTATGGGCGTGACGCGGGCATCGCAGATCCGCTCGGCGGCGGCGAACAACCCTGCCGCGCGCCTGATCTCTCCCGGCCGCCCGGCGATCACGGCGGCGTTCAGCGCGTCGCCCAACGGTCCTTTGAGCGCCTGAGGCGCCAGCAGGTCGGCGAGGTTCCTGCCCGCCACCTCGCGCCTATCCTTGCCGACCGCCTTCAGGAACGCATCGTTCGCGAACAGGATCGTCCACTCGGCGTCGAGGACCAGCAGGGCGGAAGACAGGGAGGAGACGATATCCTGGGCGAATCTGCGCAAGTCGTCCAGCTCATCGTCGCGCTCGGCGACTTTCTGGGCGAGGCGCCGGGCGCGTTCCATCAGCCATCGTTCTTCCCGCCCCTTGCGGACGAGCACCTTGGCCCGGACCGACAATTCGCCGGAGGAGAAGGGGGTGCCGACGAATTCGTCTGCGCCCGCCTCGAAGGCCCGGGCTATTTCATCCTTGCCGTCCCCGGCAAGGATAGCCATGACCGGCAGCCACGACAGGTCGGGATCGCCCTTGATCCGGCGGCATATTTCGATGCATTTCGGATCAACCGGCGACTTGAGGTCCAATACGGCGATATCGAACGGCTCGGCTTTCAGACGATCGAACGCCCCGGCGTCCGGCGCGGTCGCTTCGACCTTGAACCCCTCGGCCGCGAGAGAGGTTTCGATCCTGCCGCGCGCGTCGGCATCGCGTTCGACCACGAACACCCTGCATCGCTCGCGCACCGGTTCGCCCGCTATCTTGCCGAATTCCGATTCCTTCATGGATGCCGCGATCCGTAGCCTAAAACTCTTCCCTTGACCCTAGCCAAGATCCGTCCTGGCGAAGCGTTCCTTCGTCCGCTGCCTTTCCGGGGGGGCGACGCCCGGCTACGCGCCGCTCCGATGAGAGCCTTCCTCCCCTTCGGGAGCAACACGCAGCGAGGGGCGGCAATTACATCGCGCCCGCTCCAACGCCTAAATTCGCGGTCGCTATGGGCCTTTAGTTTCCGGGCCTTCGCTTGCGCCGCCTGCCGGGGCCGGAATCGGCCTTCGCGCATCTCTTCGATTCCGCTGAGGCGTTCGCCCCCGCGCCTCCGCCCGACCCGCCAGCAGAGGCCCTTCCTGCTCCTTCGCGCAAAACCTCCTGCTCCAGCAATATCTCCGCCTCCGACCCGGGGACAAGCTCGAACCGGTAAGCCGCCGTTACGGAGGACGTCTGGTACACGGACTCAAATCCTCCCTCGGACTGCGAAACGGTCTTCACCGGGTGCACCAGTATCCTAGCGCGGGGGCGGCATCGGAGGACGACGGAGATCCCGCGCCACTCGTCCACGAGCGCGACGTGATCCACCTCGCCGAAGTCGGCGGCCGTGGACATGTTGCCGGCGTTCGCCGACCGCTCGTGGCGATAGTAACGGTCGTGTGCCGCGCCGGCCAGCATCCCGTAATTGAACTCCACCCCGAAACATATCGGCAGCCGAACGCCTCCCTGCGAGCCGAGGACGTACCGCGTCCGAAGCACGTTGTCCTCTCCCAGGGATATGGTCTTTTCCACCTTGAGTATGCCGCCCGTACATGGACCGGTGCGTGCGAGCGTCACCGCGACGGTTCGCCCGCCGCGGCTTCCGGCTTTGCCTTTCCCGCCGAAGCCGTCCGCGCGCACTATCTCGTAAGGTCCGGACCTGAAGCCGATGTCGCTCGGCGGATCCCCGGAAATCATGTCCTCGACGGTAAGCGGTATCCGAGATACGTGGTCCACGAGCGATTCGCGGAGGTAAGCGTCGTACTTGAGCATTTCGGCCAGTCCGGGCTCCTTCGCCAGGACGAGGTCGTGTATGCTCCGCGCCTCCTCGGCGTCTCCTACGATCGCGCCGGCCACCTTCGCATGGTACGCTTCGAAGCGGCGGGAAAGTCCGTCCGACAGGTTGATGCAGGCGATGCGCTCGTCCAGCTCGTAAATGTGACCGCCGCGGGATGGAGCTATGTAGGCGTTCAGTACGGAATTGGAGAGCTTGATTTCCGGCATGCCGTCGAAATCGAAATCCCGAGCGACGGCGGATGGTCTGGCCCGGCCGATGTCGCCGGCCGCGGCGGCCTCCGCCGCCAGTAATTCGCCATACACGGCCGAGCGCAGGTGAGGCAGGTAGAGCCCCCCGAAGACCCCGTGCCAGTAAGGACAATTGCATTGGCCTCTGTACAGCCGCCTCCTGGTCTCCCTGCCGGCGGGCGATTCTTCGGGCAGGCCGGCCGCCAGTTCTGAGACTTCCATCATCTTGGCGTACATCTTCCCGGCCTCCGGATACTTGACGCGGAAGGACCGCCAGGACCCGCCGCGCAGGCACCCCTTTATGCCTTCGAAGGCCGGGTGTTCCTTCAGTTTCGCCACCGACTCCTCGTATTTCGCCAGGCGCTCCGCAGGCATCGCCCATTCCGTCATCTCGCGGTAGCTACCTTCCGGGATGTATACCCGTCCGGCGGAAGGCAGGATGTCGGCAGCCTCGCCGAGGGTCACGAATCTCAGCCAATCGCCGGCCGACTCCATGGCCTCCAGCCACTTCCGCAGCCAGCCGTCGCCGAACACGTGGGCGTACGTCCTTGGCCAGACTCCGAATTTCTCCCCGTCGTCAGCGTAAACGGTGAGCCGTACCGCCGAATCGTCCTGCGGCCGCAGCGATTCGAGATATTCCATTATTTCCGGCACGGTCGCGTAGGGTATCATATACCGCCACTTCTCCGCGGCGGGAAATGCCTTGACCGTGGCCCCCTCGTCTTCCGTTGAGAAATGACCGGACAGCTGCTCATCCGACAATCCGGCCGCCTTGAAATGGCTGTCGTCGAGGCTCAGGTATTCCACCCCGGCCTCCGCCAGGCTTTTGACCAGCGCCGGTTCCCAGACCCTTTCGGCCAGCCACGCGCCGCGCGGCGTCTGCCCGAACCGACCGCTTATGTAGCGGCGCATTTGCTCTATCTGGCCAAGCCTGTCGCGGGCCGGCAACATGGTCAGGATCGGCTCGTAGAAGCCTCCGCCCAGCATCTCGCATCCGTGGTCGCATGTCCTGCGCAGCATCTTGAAGTACTCGGGGTGTCTTCCCTCAATCCATTCGAGCAACGGACCCGAGTAATGCCATGTGACCCTGATGCGCGGATGCCGGAGGAACTCTTCGAGGAACGGCAGGTAGCATTTGTTGTATGCCTGTTCTATCACTGAATCGAAGTTGCCTACCGGCTGATGGCTGTGCAGCACTATGGCGAAATACACCTTGCCCGGCATGGGTCCTCCTTCGATCGTTTCAATTCCGAAGCGCGCCGCCCAACGCCTCGGCGCGGCGCGGTAACCTCGCGGCGCTGGGATATCCGGAATCGGCCGCCGCTACCCGATGGTCGGGGCGAAACTCCTCTTCTTCCTTTCCATCGCGAGCTCATACAAGCGCGCGTATTCCTTTGCGCTGCGGGACCAAGACCAGTCCTGCACCATGCCCGTTCGACGCACTTTGGCGAGGACGGGCTTTTTGGCGTAAAGCTCCAGCGCGCGCCTGACCGCCTTGGCCAGCGCCTCGGCCGAACAGGACTCGAAAACTATGCCCGTAGCCGTGCCTTTGGAGATGTTTTCCTCCGATGCATCCGTAACCGTGTCGGCCAGCCCGCCGGTCTTCCTGACGATCGGAATCGTACCGTACCGCAACGAATAGAGCTGGTTGAGACCACACGGCTCGTAACGCGACGGCATCAGGAAGAAATCCGAACCGGCCTCTATCATGTGCGCCAAGGGGTCGTCGAATCCTAGGCGTATCCCCACTTTCCCCCCGGCCCCGGCCATTTCCTTCAGCTTCTTTTCGTACTCTTCCTTACCGGCGCCGAGTATGATGATCTGCAGGTCCATCCCTAACAGCTGTGGCATCGCTTCGATCAGTACATCGATCCCCTTCTGAACGTCTAACCGGCCTATCATGCCGATCAATGGGACGGTCTTATTCTTCGGCAACCCCATGCGTTCCTGGAGCGCCGCCTTGCATACCGCTTTCCCGGCCATCCTCCCGGCGGAGTAGTTGGCTGGGATGTGTTTGTCGGAAGCGGGGTCCCAGACCTTTTCGTCAATGCCGTTTATCACGCCGAACAGGTCGTGGGCCCTCTCTCGGCACACGCCTTGAAGACCCTTGCCGAACTCATCGGATGTCTGTATCTCGCGCGCGTAGGTCGGGGATACAGTATTGAGCAGATCGGAGAAAACGAGACCGCCCTTAAGGAAGTTTATCTTCCCGTGGAATTCCAGTTCCTTCCAATTGAAGTGGCTCCAGGGTATCCCCAACAGAGGCCAGTCCCAGTGCCAGAACAGGCCTTGGTAGCCCATGTTATGGATGGTGAATAGCGAGGCTGAAGATGCGAAAAGCCGGTCGCCACCATAGGCGGTTCTGAGATATACCGGCACCAGTCCGGTCTGCCAATCGTTGCAATGTATAACGTCCGGCCTTACTCCAAGCGCCCGCAACGCTTCCAGAACGCCGCGGCAGAAGAATATGAACCGGCTTGCGTTGTCCTCGAAATCGCCCTTAGCCGTACCGTAGAGCCCTTCCC
>CALKMO010000098.1 GCA_937991785.1 uncultured bacterium
CCCGGCAGGAAGTGGAGTCCTCCCGGTTCGACGGAAACACGATCCGAGCGCCACGTACCCTCCGCCAGAATCTCGGCAAAACCCGGCCGACCCGACCTATTCATCGCTGCGGAGAGCGACTTTTTTCTCAGATCGGCGTCAACCAGCAAGACCCTGCGGCCGAGTTTCGCGAAAGAATAGGCCAGGTTCGACGAGACAAATGTCTTGCCGGTCATGGCCGACGGCCCGGTAATGGTCACGATCAGCGTCTTGCCGGGGCCGCGCCGCGAACCGTACATCGCTTCCAGGGATACCTGAACGTTCCTGAAGCTGTCCGCTACCGGCGAAAGCGGATGTTCGTGCGCGAAGCGGACCGCTTCCTCGCTAGCGGGTTCCGGTTTCACGAGCGGTATCCTGCCAATCACTTCAACATGAAGGTTGCGCTCCAGCTCTTTGCCCGTCCGTATCGTATTGTCTATTGATTCCAAGCCGTAGGCCGCAAGAACGGCGATCGAAAGGCCTACGATCAGCCCCAACAACATGTTCAGTTTCCAATTCGGCCTGGCCGGCCTGGACGCCTCCCTTGCCTGCTGCCACGGCCGCGCGTATGAAAACTCGTATCGGCTCGTTATCTCCGATTCGCTCTTCTTCTGCGCCAGCTCCGAATATAGCCGCTCGGCTATGGCCGCCTCTGAACTCAACACCTTGTATTGGGCCGCCTTTTCCTTCATCTCCTCATACTCCGCCGAGACCTCTTGGAATATCTTCTCCAGGCTATGGAGCTCGCCTCTCATTCTTTCTATCTCGGCGTACACCTGCACCCCTAGTCTCCCGAAAGCCGCGCCCAGTTCAGCCTCCGTATCCTCGATCACTTTCTTGATCTCCGCCACCTCCGGACTTTCCGGCTTGTACTTGGCTGAAGCCTCGCGCAACCTGGCCCTTCCGTTGTCAAGCTGCAGCAGGAGCCGCTGTATCCTGGAATCCGAACGGGCGCGCGTCGTCTCGGCCAGGGCCTCAAGGGAATCGGCCTTCTCATCCATGAACTCCTTTTCCGCTTCGAGCGACGCGATTTCGAGCCTCTTCGCATTCATCGCCGCACACAAATCTTCGTATCTCTTCCGCGTCGGATGCCTCTCGAATTCCCTGGCGTCGAACTTGGTTTCGCGCTCGAACCTCGTCAGCGCTTCCTGCTTTGCTATCCAGTCGCGCCTGAGTTCGGGGACGGACTTGTCGAGGTAGGTTTTGGCATATAGGCTGGACGACTGCATGCGCCGCGTCATCTCGTCCACGAACGCGGCAGACCATGCGTTAGCGATCATGGCAGCGCGTTTAGGATCCTCGTCCAGCGCCTCAAGATAAAGTATCTGCCCTTCCACGCGGGCCTTGAGTTTTTCCAGGGTCGCGCCGGATGCCAGTTCGCGGACACCGCAGGTTTCCGCGACCTTCTGTATCACGGGCGCGCTCTCTGCCAGTATGCACTGGGCCTTCGCAGCGTCGCCGGAAATCGCCACCACCTGCCCCTCGCCGGTTATAAAGTTCCTTCCGAGGTTTTCAATGAGGACGCCAGCCGCGCTTAGGTAGAGGACCGGCTGAATAGATGTATAGATAGCCGTCGCGGCGATTGTCAGCAGCATTATTACCAGCGCGACGAGTTTGTGGCGAACGAGCGCGTGGAGCACTTTCCGGAAGGCAACCGCCTCCTCAGTGTGACTCCTTTCCTTCTCTATTTTTGCTACAGTCCTGTTGCTCAATGCCAAGCCCCTATCTCCGCTAGCCTCATCCAAGACGTCGGACGGGCGCCGTTCCATGCCACCGTTCCGCCCTTCGGCGGCGAAACGCGGTTGCCTCCGTAGGCTCCGGGCGCAAAAACTTACTTCCCCGACCTAGCCGATCCAGGCTGTCTCCTGCCCACAACGATACGTTCTCTTGCCAACCGCTCCATAAATCGGTCGTACCACGAAGTCCACCGCGGCGAATCGTCGCCTTTCAGTCTGGCCGCCTTCGCCCTTTGTTCCGCGGAGGGAAAATCTCCCAGACGCAAGGCAAGTTCCGCCCACATGGCGCACGCCTCGGCCGACTCTGCAGCCGCTTCCTCCAAGACCGCATCTGCAGCAGCCCACCTGGCCTCTCCCATCAGCCTCCCGGCAAGCGCCACGGCCACGCGCGGCGCCCGGCGCAAGGTTCCCGCAAGACGTCCGTGCAGAGCTTCTATCACGCCGATATCCATTTGGCGGACCTCTCCGGCTATCCATTCGTGTACCGCCTTCCCTTCGCCGAAGGGTTCGCGCGACAAGGCCGCCGCCCAGCTGCGGGCGGCATCTTCTTCCAGCCCATCAGACAGTTCCAGCCGCCCTTTCAAGGCATGATACCAACAGGCGTCTTCCGGGCCAACCGCAGTTTCCGAAGGCAGCTCGCGCCTGGCATTCTCATACTTGCGTCTCTCAATGTAAAAACGGGCGCGTGTGAGCCTCGATGCCGCGTCCTCCCCCGGCCATAGTTCCACGGTCTCGACATCGGCGCAGCCAGCCCTATCGAGCTCCGACACTATCTCCTGCGTCCTTTGCGGCTCGACAGCAAGCACGGCGCGGAAGTGGCGGACGGCGTCCGCGATGTCCAGGCTGCGCCACGCTTCTTCAAGTCCCGACCGCCGCTCGGCCCTGCGCAGGTAGAACGCCCCGCAGCGCATCCTTACGGCCGGATAGCATGGCGCCAGTTCCGCGGCCCTCTCCCACAAATCGGCCGCGGCGGGATCGCCGATTTCCTCCGCTATCCCCGCCTCTAAAGCCACCAGACGGTAATCGAACGGTTGGATGGCCGCGGCGGCCCGTACCTTCTCCCTGGCCGAAGGCAAGTCCCGCGAACCGCCAGGGGCCGGAGCCGCCTCGCACGATGCCAGCCGGTAAAGGATCTCCGGGCTGCCGCCATCCACGGCCGCCGCGCGCCTCCAGCCTTCCGCCAGCGACGTATCAGGCGGCGGGCAGAAGACCCTGCCCGCCCAAGGGCTCGCGGCATATGCCAAGCCCTCGCGCCCGGCAACAACCGCGCAGACCAACAGCAGCGCCGCGGATGCCGCTCCGGCGATCTTTTCGGCCGCTCCGATCCGCCAGCCCGCCGGCGAAGGAACGAAATTTTCCGCGGCTGAGATTCCGCCGTTACCGCCCTCCCCCTCGTCGGTCCCGGAAGTCCCGGCACGAGACGCCGGCAGACACCCGGGCGCGATCGGCGCGCGATCCTTTTCCTTCGGAACGTCCGACGCTACCGCCATGCCGCCGGCAAGAAAGAAAACCAGCACTGCCGTGGCCGGTTCGCGCAACGGGAAGTCCAGGAGCGAACATGCGAGAGCGGCCATGACTCCAGCGGCTGGAAGAAGGAGCATCCAGGGACGGGATACGCTCCGACAGACCGAAAGCCTGACGGAGCGCAGGAATGCGCGGCCCCATAGTGCCGCCGCTGCGACAAACATCGCCAGCATCGGCAGGCCCGCTTCGATGGCCGGTTGCAGCCAGTCGGAGTGAACCTCTCTCCAACGCCCCGGCAGCTCCGGCGGCTGAATGCCGGCGAAAACTGATTCGAACATCCCCAATCCGCAACCTGCGACAGGATGTTCCGCCAGCAGCGGAAGCGCCGCCCGTATCACGGCGAGCCGTCCCGCGACGTTGGGATCCTGGCCGGCGAGATCGGCGAACCGTTCCCGCAGGCGCCATTCCCCCGCCGCGAGACTCCAGGCCCCCCACCCGACCATCGCGACCA
>CALKMO010000099.1 GCA_937991785.1 uncultured bacterium
GAAACCGGTTGCGCAGGGCTTTCGGCGCCGACGGGATAATGGCCGCCATATCCGTGGCCCTGGCCATTCTCTTGTGGCTTTATGTAAACGACGAGTTGTCGGCGGAAAGGGAAATCGTGGCGCCGCTTAAAATAGAGACGCCGAAGAACATGGCCGTGAAGTCGGGGGCTTCGGCTGCCGGCGTGCGCGTGCGCGTCCGAGGGCCGAAACGCAAGGTCGAGCTGATCGGGCCGATGGAAATACAGGGCGTTTATCGAATACCTGAAGGTACGCCGCCGGGACCATTCGCGGCAAACCTGGACGCCAGCCATTTCGCCACCCCGCCGGAAGTTTCGATCATGCGGGTCGTGGAGGACAGGATGGAATTCGAGCTTATCCAGACATCCGGCAAATTGCTTCGCGTCAAGGCGATCACCGCGGGCTCTCCGAAGGAGGGGTTCGAAATAGACGGCTCGCCTCTGGTAGTCCCGAGCGAGGTCACGGTGACAGGTCCGTCTGAAGACCTGAAGGGCGCAGAATACATCGAGACCGAGCCGGTAGACATCGGGGGACAGGCTGAGAGCTTCTCCAGGAAGGTTGCGCTGGTTCGCTCCGTGAAGTCGGGCGACCGCCTCGTGCCGGTGCAGTGTGCCGAGACGGTAGAGATTTTTGTCAAGATACGGGAAGAGACTGTCCCCAGGGTGTTTCAGGGAATATGGGTGCGCGCGCTCGTCCCGGCGGGCGTAACGGCCAAGGTAACGATCAAGCCGCCGCAGGTCAACGTCAGGGCGGTGGGCGAAAGGCGCCGAGTGACCCAATTGCGGCCAGAGGACATACGCCTCTACGTGGATCTTTCCGATGCCGCCGGAGAGGGATTGCGCCAAGCGACGCTCCCGATCCTGGTCTCTCCGATACCGGGGGTGACGATATCCGGGGAGGCCGGGGCGATGCCTCCGGTTGCCGTCGAGGCCACATTCGCTCCGGCTGCCGGAGCGGAACCAAAGTGACGCGAAGCGGACATCTGCCGACCTCCGCCCGGCTGTAGCCTGCACCGCCGCAGGCGCTAAAGGGAAAAGAGAGGATGGGATGCCGGGGGAGGTGCGCCCGCAGGAAATACATCCGGACGGACGCAAGGGGGAGGTTGAAGGAAATGGCGAAGCTCGGAGTGAACATAGACCATGTGGCTACCGTTAGGCAGGCAAGGCGCGCCAAAGAGCCGGACCCGGTGTGGGCCGCGGCCGTAGCCGAAATGAACGGCGCTGACGGCATCACGGTCCATCTGCGCGAGGACAGGCGGCACATCCAGGACAGGGACGTCGAGATACTCAGACGAACCGTGCGGACCAAGCTTAACTTGGAAATGGCCATACACCCGGACATCGTGCGGATCGCCTGCCGGATAGCTCCGCATTGCGCGTGCATAGTGCCGGAAAGGCGGCAGGAAGTCACGACGGAGGGCGGCCTCGACGCGGCCGGAGGCGATCGGCGCCTCAAGGATGCGGTCCGCAGGCTTGCCGACAGCGGCGTTACGGTCAGCCTGTTCATAGATCCGGACCCCAGGCAGATCGAGGCCGCCGCCAAAACCGGCGCGCCGTTCGTCGAGCTGCATACCGGGGCCTACGCAGGATCGAAGGACGAAAAGACAGCCGAGGCGGAGCTGCGAAGGCTGATCGAGGGGGCGCGCCTCGCAAAACAGGCCGGTCTGCGCGTCAACGCTGGCCACGGCCTGGACTACTGGAACGTCGTCCCAGTGGCGAAGATAGACGGCGTTGAGGAGCTGAACATTGGGCACAGCATAATAGCCAGGGCGGTTTTCGTCGGGCTGGGCCAAGCCGTGCGCGAAATGAAGGCGCTGATATCTTAACCCTCGCTTCGCCGCTCGATGCGCGTGCCCGGCCGCCTCTTCCGACAAGACCTTGTGTAACCCGATGCGCCCGATCCCCGCTTCGGCGCATGTATCGGATCGCGATCCTCAAAACAAAAGACGGGCCGCGATGCGCTCGCCGCGGCCCGTCTTGATTCTTTCTGCGCCTCTTCGCGGAAGGCGCCGCCTATTTTGCGTTTCGCCCGCCCGCCGCCGGCCTGTTTCGCCTGTCGCGGACGTTTTCCCGCCGGTCCCGTGCGTCTTCGCGGCGGTCTCTTACGTTCTCGCGTCCGTCGCGGACATCTTCGCGCCTGTCGCGCATATCCTCGCGGCGATCCCGGACGTCCTCGAGGCGATCCAGGATGTCCTCCAGCGCGTCCTTCGCCCCGCCGTCGTGCTTGCTGTCCCATATGTCCTCTCGCCTGTCCCTTACATCCTCCTTCCGGTCCCGCACATCCTCGCGCTTGTCCCGAAAGTCCTCTCGCTTATCGCGGACATCCTCGCGCCTGTCGCGCACGTCCTCCAGCCGATCGCGCAGGTTCTCCCTGCGGTCCGCGACGTTCTCCAGCCTGTCGCGCAAGGCCGCTCTTTCCTCGGGCGCCAGAAGCCCGTCGCCGTCCTTGTCGGCCCACTGGAAAATATGCTCCCTCAGGATGGCGATCTCTTCCTTCGTCAGGTGCCCGTCTCCGTTCGCGTCGAAGCGATCGAGTATCGCTTCGCGAAGCCGCGCCCGGCGTTCCTTCAGCTTCTCGAGGAACTTGGCCCGGACCTCCGGATCGCCGATACCGGGATGCTTCTCGAAAAACTCCTTGAGCCTCTCCCGGAACCGCGCCATCTTCTCGCCGAGCATCTCGCGTTTCTTCTCGAGCCCGGGCGGAACGCTGAGCCCCGGAGGGACGTCCTTCGGCCCCTTCCCGGGATCCGCATCCTCGCCCCATGCCGCCGGCATGCTAACGGCAAGCAATAATCCCAACGCCGCCAGTTTCAACGTTTTCACCTCTGCTGCCCTCCTTTCCTAAAAAAGGGACGTTCCTTATCTTTAGTGCTTCCTGCCTGCTTAAAGTTGCCAAGCAATCAAAATGCCATGTGCGCATAGCGCAAAGGATTTTGGCGCAACTCGTTGTATGGCTTGGCCTTAAAATCCCAAATTAGTCGTTTGTCTCCGCCAATGTAGATCTCGACAATGCAGGGAAATCCCACAACTTGAGGGGAAAATAATACATCGGCGATATTAATCGCAAAGGCTGCCCGCTTGGGCTTTATCGCGAGATTAGCGATTCGTCCGCTATGGAAAATGTTGCGCGGATCTATCGGTATTGAGCTTCGGACTTAGACTTCCACCGTCATGAGATCGCGACCCACAATGAGCCCTTCGTCGCCGAATTCCGAACGCACCTCCTCCACCATAGGCTCGACCGCCACGCCCTTCTGGATGCAGAAGTGCTTGAGCAGCAACCTCTTGACGCCTCGTTCTTTCGCCCATCGGCCCAGCAGTCTCGGCGGCGTGTGGAAGCCTCCCCACTTGTGTTCTTCTATCCGACTGCTCGGGAAGGAGCATTCGTGGACGAGCAGGTCGCAGCCTTCAGCCAGCTTCATCAGCGACTCGCACACGACATTGTCGCCAGCGACGACGACGCTCCGCCCCCCCGACTCGATCCTGAAGGCCAGGTTGTCGAGTATCTGGGGCTTGTGGATGGTGTGAACCATGCGCACTGTGTAATCCTTGCCCTCCAGAGTCCATTCGTCCTCTATCACGTCCCGCGCGACGTATTCCCGGCCTCGGGGCGGATACGTCGGCTGGATGCGGCGGGTATTTATGTCCTCCCTGTAGAGTTCTTCGAAGAGGACGCGGCAGAATCGCTCGGTGTCGCGCGGACCGTATATCTCCATGGGGTGGTTGCGTCCGAGCGTCCAGCTCGACAGGAACAGGTACGCGAAGTCGCAGTTATGGTCGAAATGGTGGTGGGTAAAGAAAACTCGCCGCAGTTCCTGGATGGGGATGCCGGCCTGGACCATGCGCATGGTAGCGCCTCGCCCGCAATCTATCAGCAGGTTCTCTCCGCCCGCATGTACGATCTGTGACGGGCCCCATCGCTCCAAGTCTGGTCTCACCGCCCCGCTGCCCAGCAGTATGAGTTTCATGCCTGTTCCTCCAGATCAAAAACTCCCCGGATCCCGCATGCCTGGCAGCTTGCGGAACCGACTGCGGAGCGGGCCGGAGATCCACTCCGAAGCTCTTGCGTGCAGATGTGGTCGAGTCCGCCTCCTCCGGCCGTTCCAACATAATAATTTTTTTGGCCGGCGCAACCTCGGAAGCGAACATGCGGTTGCTCCGGCGATTTTGCCGAACAGCAGTAAGGCTTGGCGATATGTGCGCGCAGTTAGATATCATGCGGCAGCGACTGGCTGCGGGAATTTCTTTTCAAGACCCGCAGCGTCCGGCATTGCCTGGCGATGCGCGGTTCGCAGCGCGCGCCGCGCGGCGGGATCGTCAGTCAGTCCCCATCTGCTAGGCCGTCGCGTTGTGGGTATCGGGAACCTTCGCCCCGCAAAATCAGATCATACATAGTTTCGCCGCCCAGCCTGCGAGCACGGCTACCAGGAGCCATGCGGCCGGCCGCTCGAGCGGCCAGTCCCAAAACAAGGCGGCAAGTGATCGCTTGGTGATAGCCCACCACATGAAAAACGGAGATGTCAGCAGGCAGAGAACGTACAGGAGAGGTCCGGATGGATTGGCAACGAACGCCTCGGCGATACGTCCGCGAGCCATAAGGCAAAAACTGGTGGTCATCCCGCAGAATGGGCACGGGGCATGGCATGTCGCGAAGACGGCGCAGGGTCCGAGGCCGAGCTTTCTGTGAGTGCCTAAGCCTTCGGGAGATGGAGAGATCGCAAACGAAAGGGCTATCGGCACGGACGCCGCAACCGCCAGAGCCAAAGACGCCATCAGGCTGCCGATGCCGCCCGAACCGGGGGCGATGCCGTCAGCCGTTGGCGGCAGGTCCGCCGGATCCGACCCCGGCCGGTTCCGGTTTCGGGGCATCCGGGATTATCTCCACGAGACGACGCGCCCTGTCGTAGCGGACAATGCCGTCGGCCATCGCGAAAAGGGTGTAGTCCCTGCCCATCCCGACGTTCCTGCCCGGTCTCAGACGGCTCCCGCACTGACGGACGAGTATATTGCCCGCGCGCGCCCGCTGGCCGCCGTACAGCTTGATCCCGCGAAACTTCGGCTGGCTGTCGCGGCCGTTCCTGGTAGAACCCTGTCCCTGTTTGTGAGCCATGTCTACTTTCCTGCCATTGAAACGCGCTTCCAGCCCTTCCCGCCAGGCCAAGTCAGGCGCCGCCATCGCGGCTGCCGGCTTTCTGCGCTCCAAATCGCGCCAAGCTGCCTGGAAACTGAATTATAGGTTGCGCAGGATCGGAAATCAACGGCGTTTCCCACGAATCATCCCAATAGGTGCACGGCCGTAAATGCATAAAGTTTCAGCGCCCAGATGCCGATGTTATTTTCAGAAGGGGTTTGCCGGAAAGGGCTTTTTTGATAAGGGAACGGCGATGGCTATGTCCAAGGAAGAACTGAAGCGGAAAGGAGGAGGCGTTTGTCCGAGCGGCTAGGATTGCATTCAGGAAACTGTTCGACTCGAACAGGCAGGAACGATTGATCACCTTGACGCAGCGCGAAGAAGAAGTCCTGCGTCTTGGGAATGAGATGCAAGCTCTTATGTTGAAGGAACGCGCGACCACTTCCGGCAAAGCTTCGTTGCAGCTCCCCCGTCGCCAACGTAACCTTGTACCCAAGCGCCACCTCGCGCATCGCGTTCACCATCACAAGTGCAGCTTGTACCCA
>CALKMO010000100.1 GCA_937991785.1 uncultured bacterium
GCGAAAAGCGCGAGAGCGCCTGAGGCTAATCGTCCTGCCCGCCGCGCGCGATGGGTAGGAGCGGGGCGGGTCGAGGGCGTCGGTATGGGACGGCGCGGACGCTAAGGCGGCGGCAAGCCCGAAGAAATTCGCTCGCCGCCTTTGCGCAAGTCCGGGCCGCGGCCGCCTCCGCGGTCTGGATCGTATTCGCCGCGGACCCGCGCCTCGCAGCGGCGAAGATGGCGCCGCTGGGGGGAATCCTTAGATCTGATCGGGATGAAGGTGACGGCGCATGAAGCGCCTGCTGGTAGTCGCGGAATCAATAAAATTCTCGCACACGGTCTTCGCGCTGCCTTTCGCCATAATCGCGTTCCTGCTCGCCTCCGGCCGCTCGGCCGATCCCAGGGTGCTGGCCGCGGTGCTTGTCTGCATGGTGGGCGCCAGGACGGCCGCGATGGCGTTCAACCGGCTGGCCGACGAGGAGTTCGACGCGCGCAACCCGCGCACGAAGGGGCGCGCGCTGCCGGCGGGTCTGCTCTCGCGGCGTTTCATGTGGGGCATGGTGCTGGTCGGAAGCTCCGCGCTGGTCGCCGGAGCGGCGGCGCTGAATAGGACGTGCCTTCTCCTTTCTCCCATCGCCTTGGCGGCGGTCTTCGTTTATTCTTACAGCAAGCGCTGGACTGCCCTGTCGCATTTCCTGCTCGGCTTCTGCCTGGCCATTGCACCTTGCGGCGCCCATCTGGCCGTACGCGCAGACCTATCGCCGATGCCGCAGTACGCCGGGAGGCTCGGCCTCCCCTTCGAGGCGCTGCCGATATTGCTTGGCGGGGCCGTCGTCTTATGGACGGCCGGATTCGACATAATATACGCTTGCCAGGATTACGAGTTTGATGTCGGCGAACCGCGCCTGCGCTCGATCCCCAAGGCGGTTGGGATACCCTCCGCCCTAGCGATCTCCTCTCTCCTTCACGTTCTCTGTGCGGCCATCTTGGCCGTCCTAGGGCTTTATGCGGGTTTCGGAGCGTTCTACTTCGCCGGCTGGGGGCTGGTTTGCGGCTTGCTTGCGTACCAGCACATTATCGTGAAGGCCGACGATCTGAGCCGCGCGAACGAGGCGTTTTTCGCGGCGAACGGGCTTGTGAGCATCGTGCTGCTGGCCGCCGTGGTCGCGGACCGGGCGGCGTCCTTATAAGCCGCGCATTCCTTCGGCCGTTTCCCTAGAATCGCCCCCATGCGGATTTCGCATGTAAGCGGCTCTGGTTACCCTCTGTAAAAAGGATGCGGCTCCGCCCGCGCCGGCTCCCACGCCGGCCCGCCTCCTGCTCCCCGCCCAGGGCATATCCCGCAACATCAGGGGCCGAGGGCTGGGACGATTCTGATTTTTCGCCGCTTGCGCGGGGCAGAATAAATATTAGCCTTCCCGCTCGGAATGCCGGCTGCCGACGGAGGCGGTCGGCGCACCGGTACAGCGGAGAGTGGAGGGGCAGGAAGATGGCCACGGTTCTGATTGCGGACAAATTCTCGAAGAGCGGTATCGAGGCGATGCGAGGGATGGGGCTGAACGTGTTGGAGCGTCCCGATGTCGGAGACAAGGGGCTCCCGCGCGCGCTGGTCGAAACCGGAGCTTCGGTGCTGATAGTCAGGAGCACTAGGGTGACGGCGGAGGCGATAAAGGGCGCGCCGGCCCTGCAGCTCATAATCCGCGCGGGCGCCGGATACGATACCATAGATGTAAACGCGGCCTCGTCGGTCGGCGTCTATGTCAGCAATTGTCCGGGCAAGAACGCCGCGGCCGTGGCGGAGCTTACGTGGGCGCTTATCCTAGGTCTTGATCGCCGCCTGCCCGAAAGCGACAGGCATCTCAAGGAAGGCAAGTGGAACAAGAAGGAATTCGGCAAGGCGCGCGGGCTGATGGGGCGCACGCTCGGGATCGTAGGCGTCGGCACGATCGGGCGGTTGGTGATAGAGCGCGGGAAGGCTTTCGGCATGAATGTAATTGCATGGTCGCGGTCGCTGACGGACGAAGCGGCATCAGAACTCGGAATCCGTCGCGCGCCGGACGTCGTATCGGCAGCCAGGGAGGCCGACGTGCTGAGCGTGCATGTCGCGATGACGCCGGACACGAAACGGATAATATCCCGCGATGTTATAGCCGCCATGAAGCCCGGCGCCATGCTTATAAACACGGCGCGCGGCGAGGCGGTGGATACGGAGGCCATGATCGAGGCCCTGAAGGCCGGCAAAATTCGAGCCGGGCTGGACGTATACGAAGGCGAACCCGGAGCAAACGCTACCGAGTTCCACCTTCCGCTCAAAGACGTGCCGAACTGGATCGGAACACACCACATCGGCGCATCGACTGACCAGGCCCAGGAGGCCATAGCCGAAGAGACGGTCCGCATAGTGCGCGCCTTCGTGACCGACGGCAAGGTGCCGAACTGCATCAATATAGCTCGAAAGACCCCAGCAAAGGCAATGCTGGTAGTCCGCCACCATGACAGGGTTGGAGTGCTGGCCGCCGTATTCGATCAGATACGCAAGGCCTCGATAAACGCCCAGCGCATGGAGAACGTGGTTTTCGAAGGCGCGAAGGCTGCGGTGGCGCGGATACAGCTGGATGTGACGCCCCCCGATTCGCTCCTCGCTTCGCTTAGATCTCATCCGGACGTGCTGAGCGTAACGGCGATAACGATCGAGGGTTGAGGCGGTACGCGAGCGCCGCCAGCCTCCGATGGGAACGGGCGGGAAAAGCCTTCGTCCGCCGGAACCGGCGGAGGGGCGGGGAGCGGCTCATAATAAAGCTCAGGCGCATGTGTTTGCGCGGGCGCGGCGGATCTTTCTGTGGACTTGGCGGGCGAGTCCGGCGGGGCGTGTGGATGCGCGGTAAGCTCAGCCTCCGCGTCCGGGGACCGCAGCGGCGAGAGAGCAAGCATCGAGCAACATCGCTAATAACCCGCAGCGTCGGCTGCCGCACCGCGGGGTTTCGTCACAGCTTCGCCGCGGCCAATTCGGCGAGCTCCGACCGTTCGCTCTTTAGCAACGCCACGTGGCCGTGCAGCGTGGAGCCCATCATGCGGTCCGCGCAGTAGCTCAGGCCGTTCGACGACGCGTCCAAGTAGGGGTTGTCTATCTGATCCGGGTCGCCGGTCAGTATCATTTTCGCCCCCTCTCCGGCGCGGCTTATCACCGTCTTGACTTCGTGCGGAGTCAGGTTCTGAGCCTCGTCCACCACCATGAACGCGTTCGGTATGCTCCTGCCGCGGATATAGGTTATAGCTTCTATCTCGAGCATATCCTTCTCCATCATTTGCTCCGGAGTGACCCGGACGGGACAGGATTTGCCGCCGAGAAGGAACTTCAGGTTGTCAAATATCGGTCCCATCCATGCCGCCAGTTTTTCCTCCTTGCCGCCCGGCAGGTAGCCGATGTCGCGCCCGAGCGGAACGATCGGGCGGGAGACGAACAGCTTGTCGAAGCGCTGTTCCTTAAGGACCAGCGCAAGGCCGGCGGCAAGCGCAAGCAGCGTCTTGCCGGTTCCAGCCGGCCCGACCAGCGTGACCAGCCTGACGGAATCGTCCAGCAAAAGGTCGAGCGCCATGCGCTGGGCGGCCGACCGCGCCGAGATGTTCCAGATTTTTTCCGATTCCTTGGACAGCGCCTTCAGTACGTTTCCGTCGGCGCGATAGCGGGCCAGCGCAGAATGTCTCGGACGCGCGGCGTCCCTGAGCAGAACGAATTCGTTCGCCCGCAGGTCCGGAACCGGCGGCGGGACCGCTCCGTCCTTGTACAGGGCGTCAACGACTTCGCCGCCCACGTCCAATTCGCGCAGACCCGCGGCTATCGCGCGAACGTCGGCTTTCTGCTTCTCGAAATCCATCACCTTCAGGCCGATCGCGTCGCCCTTCACGCGCGCGTTTATGTCCTTGCTGACGAATACGACCCGCTCACCCCTTTCGTGCAGCGCGTACGCCACACCAAGGATGTTGTTGTCGGGTATTGCCGGTAACAAGCCTCCTGGCGGGTGGATGTGGCGGTCGAGGAGTATCTGGAGCCGTCCGCCGTTGGGAAGCGGCACGCCCTCGCCGAGCTTCCCATTGTCGCGAAGCGAATCCAGGAACCTGATAGCGCACCTGGCGTTGCGGCCTAGCTCGTCGTTCCTGGTTTTGAACCGGTCCAGCTCCTCGATGACGGCTATCGGGATGAGCACCCAGTTGTCGGCGAATGAGACCATCGCGCCAGGGTCGTGCAGCAGCACGTTTGTGTCGAGCACGAATGATTTCGGTCCCGTGGTTTTCCGATCCGGCGATGAGATTCCGTCGCCGGACATCCGGTCCCTTCCTCGGATTTCGCCTCCGTCCATCCGGATCCTGCCTCCCATGTCAATCGCCATATTCCACCGTATGCCCGCTCCGGGTCTGCGCGCGGTCAAGGCCTTCCGGCCGACTTTCGCCCGCGTCCCCATCCTTACGGGCCGCTCAGACAGCCCGCAGCACGAACGCGCCCGCCTGTCCCCAGGGGTCGAGCATGGAGACGAGAGCGATGCGCGGAGGCGCCGCGAACTCGATCGGACGCGCAAGCTTGCCAGCACCGTCCACCGCCGGCCATGGTTGCAGACGGTCCGCCAGACAGCCGGAGGCCATAGCGATGCACCAGACCGGCGATACCGACAACGCCTCGCCCCCGGCCAACTTCGGCGCATAGGTCGGGGGTCTTTCTATGCCGGCGAACAGTTTTGACATGGCTTCCCGTTCGGTCCCGGCGAGTTTTCCCGCGGAAGGGGATGCCAAGAGAACCGCCGAAACGTCCGCCGGCCCGGCGTTCGCTTCGGCCAGCGCCTCGCGGCACGCGGCCTCCAGGGCGGCCGCGGGCCTGCGCGAGGTTCCGAACGGCACAAGGCTCCATCCGGCCGCCTCCGACTCCGGACGCGCCCCCCTCGCCGCAGCGTCCCCGGCGGACTCCAGCACCAGGAACGCCGCGCCCTCGCCGGGCACGATGCCCGCCTTCGAACCGGCCTCCTCCAGTGCTATCCACCGCCCATTCTCGGAAAGCTCGCCTTCGGCCCAGTGGTGCCGCCACCGCGGTGCCGAGAGCGCCTCGGATGCTCCGGCTAGGATGGCGCGCGATTCCTTCAGCCGGATCGCGTCGGCGGCGCGAGCGACGGCAAGCAAACCGCAGGAAACGTCTCCGGAGAAAACAATTGAATGCCCGCGCAGCCCGAACTCGATGGCCAGTATCGAAGAAGGGCTGTTGGCGTAAGCGTGGGTGAAAGGCATCGGAGGCGCGAACCTGGGGTTTCCTCCCTTCGTCTTAGCCCAGAACAGTTCCATGGAATCGAGGCAGCCGAAGGTGGTGGCGTAGCACAGTCCGATCTCGCAACCGTCTGCGCCGGCCTTCAGGCCCGACCTGTCCAGCGCGGCTTTCCCCGCGCCCAGCGCCATCGCGCTGCATCGGTCTATGTACCCCTTGACGGAGGCGATGTAATCCGACAGGCGGAAATCCAGCGCCTCGAACCCCCACGCCGGAGCGCCTTCCGGAATTTCGAACGCCGTTATTTCCGGCGGCTCTATCCTCTCGCCTCCCGCGCCTCGGCTGCCAGCAGTCCAGCCGCCTTCGCCTTTTCCAGAGGCGGCGAAAACAGACCGCAAAGGTTCCGGAGCCACTACGCCTGCGCCGGTTATGACGACGCCACCGCCCGCCCGGGCTGTTCCGCTCATGCGCTTCGCGCCCACCCTTCTCCCAGCCCTGAACCGCATCGCGGGCAGGACCTTTCCGCACGATCTATGAACTCGCGGCAATGCGGACAAGGCCTCAGCCGCGCCCGCGCCCAAGCCTTACCTATGGCGGCGGCGAGCGCCGCAGCGCAAACCGCGCCGGCCATCAGGAATAACGCCAACGCGGTGCGACCCTGCACGGTTCGGAGCTCGTCGTAAGGCAGCTCCGCCGCGATCAACGGCAGCAAACGATGCACCGCCGATATCTCCCCGCCAAGCGCCGGCGCATCAGACGGCTTCCCAACCCCGCCTGAGCAGCAGCGACATAACCTCGTTCCGACCAGCTTGGCTCCTCCGGAAATGTCCCCTAAGCGCGGAGGTCACCACCGAGCTGCCGGGCTTCCTCACTCCGCGCATCGTCATGCACGTGTGGGCGGCCTCCACAACCACCGCTACGCCCCTGGCTTTGAGCCTTTCCACCAGCAGATCGGCTATCTGGTTCGTTAGGCGCTCCTGCATCTGGGGACGGCGCGCGAAAGATTCGACGACCCTGGCTATCTTGGATATCCCGACAACGCATCCGTTGGGAAGGTACGCCACGTGGGCTTTCCCCGTGAACGGCATCAAGTGATGTTCGCACATCGAGCAGAAAGGAATGTCCCGCACCACGACGATCTCGTCGTACGCCTCGCGGAACGTTTTTGCCAGATGCATGGCGGGATCCTCGCCCATGCCTGCGAAAAGCTCCTCGTACATGCGCGCCACGCGCTCCGGCGTATCCTTAAGGCCCGGCCGCAAGGGATCTTCGCCTATCGCCTCGATTATTTCACGCACCGCGTCCGCTATTCGTCTTCTGTCCATGATGTAATTTTTCTCCCAGATCATATGCACGCATTCGGCCGACCGCTCTGGCGTAGGGCGGGCGCCCCGGTCCCGCGAGCGCAATCAGCCGGGAAGCGCCGCCATCGCGGCGAACAGAAACGCCACGGCCGCGCCGACGGCCGCCGCAACGAAGTTGGCACCCCATCTGCCGGCCCCGGATGTGATCCCCATCGCCGCCCCAAGCAGACTATCCGCGACGGCGCCGGCCGTTCCGCCCGCCACCACTCCGCACGCGCACATCCAGGATTGCCATGATTCCAGAGCCCCTCCGGACTCGCCCAGCAGGCCCGAAGCGAAAGCGAGAAACGCCATCAGGACCGAGGCGGCGAGCGCGGCGGCATGTCCCGCAAACGTGACGCCTCCGCTCGCGCCGAACGGGACGATCCGACCGGTCGTTATTAGCACCGGAGCCGCCCGGGACAACATGCCTATCTCGCCGGACGCCGCGTCGGCGAGCGTCGCCGCTAGCCCGCCGGCGAAGGCCACCAGGAATTCCGGCCTTCTCGATACGTAGTACCCGGCCGCGCATGCCGCGGCGACCGCTATGCCGGGCGTCGCGGCATAGAAGCCCCGACGATTGCTCTCTCCCTGCCACGCCCCGCGCAGGGATTTCCGGGTGCGCCCGAATTGTACCAGGACCCATACCCCCAGCGCGAACGCGACCAGGAGGACATATCCGGCCCATCCGGTGGCGCAGAAGACCAGCAAACCGGCGGCGGCTCCGGCCGCGGCGGCGCCGCGGGCGATGCGCAGCCGCGCGGCTAGCAACCCGATTCCCGCGTTCAGCAGGATCGCGGCCAGCAGATGGTCCGGCGGGATGCTCCCGCGGACGCCGGACATCTCCGCGAC
>CALKMO010000101.1 GCA_937991785.1 uncultured bacterium
GGGGCTTCCGAAAAGGCTGCCGCCGGGCGGCAAAGCTGGTCCGGCCGTCATTTTACTCCCGGGAGCTGACCGATGCGCTTCGAGGCGCAACGGCTGCGACCGTCGCGGCCCTCATTTTGGGTATGTCGGCAGCGCCGGCTGTCCGGTGCGGCGCGGCATACTGCGAGGATAGACCGAAAGCAGCCGAAAAGCCCTCAGCTTCATCGGCGGCAGGCGTTTCGGACAGGCTCGGCGGCGAGATACGCGGCATCATAAGGCCGCCGGAGAATGTCAGGCGAATCATGGCGCTCGACCGTGACGTCAGGCAGAAACCGATGGCGACCCATGTCGAAATACGGGAATTCCCGATATCATTTGACCCGAAGACCGGCGTCTATTCGGCGGCGAACCTACCGCCCGGAGTCTACGATCTTTACATAGAGACTTCCGACGGGTGGCGGATCGAAGGCGTGGATCTGCGTCCGGCGGCGGAGGCGCCCGGGACGCTGGATCCTGAGGACGCCGATACCGTCCGCGCCCACGCGCTGGGGATGAAGACGTTCGAAGACGAAAAGCGATGCCTGCGGATTGCGGGCAACTCCGAGAACGCCGTCCTGCTTATGGAGCTTGTCCGCCGCGGCAGGACATCTCTGCGCGACGGCGAGCCGTTCGTCGTTTGGCGGATGGAGCTGTGGTTCTATGAGAAACGTTACGGGGCGTGGACGCGTAAGGAACCGTCGAAGGTGCTGAGGCGCTTCAGGCCGCCGTCCGCGGCATTCGACAAGTGGGTATGGCTGTGGGAGCCGGCGCTCGGAGGGGTGAAAGTCGAAAGTGGCGCCGCGGCTGTGCGGGATTACGAGATACCCGCCGCGCTCGAGCCCGCCATGGGCCGGTATCCTTCGGCCGGGGATGTGCGAAAGACCGACCGCAAGCTCAACATGGATCCCGGACCAGAACGACGGGCCGGGACCGCAGGTGACGGTCGTCCCGGCGATGCCGCGCGCGAAGAAGAAACAATTGTTCCCGAAGGGACGACAGACGCGAAACCTTGAACGTCCAGGAACGCAGTTCCCGAAAGGTTCTAATCATCGAGCGCTGACCTGTTTGGCTGCGAGCCAGTTGTCTTTAAGCTCGCGCATGTACTGCGAGGCCTTGGGATGATTGGGCTGCAGCTCTGCGGCGCTCTGGAACGCCCTGTATGCCCTATCGAGATATTCGCGGCGTCCGGTCCTGCTGCCGGCGTGCCAGCAGGCCATGCCAAGCGCCGCGTGCCTTTCCGGGTTGCGCGGTTCGCTCTGGACGGCCGCTTCGAGCTCCTTGACCGCCAGTTCGTACGCCCCTACCCATGACAGCATTTTCGCCGCGAAGGCGCGGCTTTCCGCGGTCAGAGACGGGTTGACATCGCGGGCCTTCTTAAGGGCGACGCAGGCTTCCTGGAATTTCGCCTTGTCGGCCACTATGCCGGCCTTGCGATCCACGGCCTGTGTTCCGAGGCATACGCCGAGGGCCAGATAGCAACGTCCTTCCTCCGGCCATGCCGACGCCGCCCGTTTGAACTTTTCCTCCGCGGATTTTATGTTTCCAGCCTTCATATCTGCATAGCCTTCCTCCAAGAGCTTATCGGCGCTCGCCTCCCTCAACAGCCAGCTCAGCCCCCACAGCATAGCGGCTATGACCGCCGCAGCGGCCGCACAGGTCAATATCGAAGACCTTTTAGCGTCCACGGCCTTCATGGCCTTTCGCAGCGGCGAGGGCGGCTGAGCGGCTATCGGTTTGCCTTCGAGGAAGGCGGTCAGATCCGCGCTCAGTTCGCCGGCGTCCCTGTAGCGCCGCGAGGTATCCTTCTCGAGGCACTTCATAATGATAGTCTGCACATCCTTTGGAATGGCCGGGTTCGCGAGCCTGGGAGGCTGCGGATCCTCGCGCGTAATCTTGATCATCAGGCGGAGGGCATTGTCGGCGCGGAAGGGCGGCTTGCCGGTAAGCATCTCGTAGAGCATGGCGCCGAGCGCCCACACGTCGCAGCGCCCGTCCACCGATTCCTCGCCGCGAGCCTGCTCCGGGGCCATGTAGGCCGGAGTGCCGACGACGGATCCGGATTGCGTCAAGCGCGTAAGCTCCTCGACGTCGCGCACCAGGCCGAAATCGGCTACTTTGGGGACTCCCAGCGGATCGAGCAGTATGTTGGCGGGCTTGAGATCCCTGTGCACCAGGCCGTTCTGATGCAGGTACGATACAGTATCGGCGATGGCTACCATTATGTGAATTGCCTCGGTGACCGGCATCCCCCTATCATGGGAGCGGATCACGCGGTCTAGGCTGCTGCCATCCACGAGTTCCATAGCTATGAACGGCTGGCCGGCGACCTCGCCTATTTCGTATATTTGTACGATGCCCGGATGCTTGAGCCCTTCGGCAGTCCGGGCCTCGCGGGCGAAACGTTTTTTCTCCTCCTCGCCAGCCGAGCCGCCCGATGAGATAACCTTGAGCGCGACGCGCCTGCCGTCGCGCGTGTCGCGGGCGCGGAACACGGCCCCCATCCCGCCCCTTGATATCTCGCCCTCTATCTTGTAATGTCCGAACATGTTGCCTGTTACAAGATCTCCTGCCCTTGGGGAACCGGCCGCCCGCTTTCCGTCCGGTGAGCGCGGATGGCTCTCCAAAAGCTTTTCTTCCTCCGGCGCCTTCACATGTCTTGAGATCTTGGACCCGCT
>CALKMO010000102.1 GCA_937991785.1 uncultured bacterium
CATGCCGGCGCCGTCGAGCAGTATCGCCGGGCCTATTTCCACTTGGCCTGGTATCGGCGGCGCGCTCCCCGCATGAGAACCGCCGGCCCGTATGGCCGGGGCTGAAACGATAACGCTGTTCGACACTCGACAGCATGTAGCTTCCTTCTCGATCAGTATAGCCGTTTCGCATGCCTGGAATCGGCAGCCTTCCAGGAAGCTTCCCGATGTGCCGCCCAGCGCTACGCCCCTTGTGGCGTTTCGTATTGCTAAGTTGCGTATCGCGATATGATCAGCGGCATCGATCTTTACGGCCGGCGCGTCGGGCGAGAAGGATAGCCCCCGTCCGCGCGGATTTCCGCCGTCTGCGAATCGGATGTAAACGATACCGTCACGCCATCCCCATATCGCCTCGATCCCGCCGGATGAGGACCCGGCGAGGGGGGCCTTGGCGATCAGTTCGGCTTCCATGCCCGGCCCAGAAAAAGCCGCTCCCTCCATTGCTGCCAGCGATATCCTCGGTATGTATTTGCCGCCCCATGCCAGCAAGCCGGGTCTTTCGGGCATGGCGCGTTTGAAAACACCTTCTCCCGCCTCGGGCGCGGGAACCCACTCGGCATCCGCCGGTTCGGCAACGGACGGATCAAGAACGGCCTCGGCGTCCCCTTCGATCGCCACCGGGTTGCCCGGCTGCCCCGATTGGCGGAAGACTATGGTCTCGCGGTAGGTCCCTTTCGCCAAGCGTATCACGGATCCGGGCCGCGCCACGTTCACGGCGTCTTGTATGCGTTTGAAGACCGCCGCCGCAGGGATGCCGGCCGGGGCTTCGGATCCTTCGGGGACCACGTAGAGATCTTTTGGCGGCGGCGTCGCGGAGGGAACCGGTACGCCGATCGAGGATCCGGCCTTCCCGGGCCCGTCGTCCGAAACGCCCTTCGCCCAGCGGCCGCCTTCCGTAGCTATGGTTTTAGCGGCGCGTCCAACCGATGAGGAACGTTCGCTTCCGGAACGTACGGCGCGCCAGACCAGGACGCCTCCGAAGATCGCCACTGCCGCCGCGAGCAACGCGACGTTTCGCCATGCCGAGGCATGTCCCATATTCTCCACACCTCCGCCCAAACATCCCGCATCTTTATTTAGTGCGGTTATCGGCCTCCGTTACCGACTTTGATTTTCGTTCCGGCCACCATCGCGCGTTCCGCCTTTTTGAGCGAAAGGCACACGATACATGTCCGTCCGCGCCCGTTCAAGCAGGACTTTGCATCGCCGGACCTTATCGTGTTCCCGGCGCATCTATTCGGCGCCGTTATCCTTGACACGGCGCATCGCGGGGCTATAAGCGGCGAATCTTGAGCGGCGAGATGATTCGCGGCACCGGCGATTTAGAGCGATCGCAGCACGCTGCGGGTACGGAAAATGGAGATTTTTCGAAAATGAGCAGCAAAGGCGGAACCGCAACGCTCGACTTGAAGTGGCAGATCGAGGACATCGGGTCTTGCAGAAAGAAGCTTATAGTGGAGGTGGCGGCTTCGGAGGTGAACCGCGCGTTCGAAGCATCCTACTCTGAGCTGGCAAGCGCCGTTCAAATGCCCGGATTCCGCAAGGGGCGCGCGCCGCGCGACCTGATCGAAAAGAGATTCGCAGCCGAGGTTTCCGAGGAGGTGGCCGTTGCGCTGGTGCCGACAGCCATAGAACAGTCGTGCAGTGCGGCGGCGCTCAATGTGATGAACATCTCTCCTTTCGATGTCGAGAAGATCGTTCCGCGAAAGGGGGAGCCGCTGCGGTTCGAGGTGGAGGTCGAGGTGGAGCCGGAAATCACGGTAGGGCAGTACAAGGGCTTGGAAGTCAAGCAAACCGAAGCCATCGTATTCGAAGACGAGATAGAAGCTGCGATACGCAAGATGATGGTTCGGGCGGGCGCCGTCTGTTTCGCCGATGTTCCGGAAGTCTCCGCCGAAACCGAGGTGTTAGGGACGATGACGATTGAGCGTGAGGAGGGGGGGGGGAGAGTCGTACAAAACGGAGGCGATGATCGCCCAAGGCCTAACCTTCGGCACGCCTGTGGCGGTTCCGATCCAGATGCTACTCGGCAAGAAACCGGGCGATTCCGTGGAATACGAAACGATCCCCGGCGAAGAATGCAAAGAAGAAAAATTGCGAGGGAAGAAGGTAAAAGTGAAGTTCACGATCGAGAGAGCGGTGAAGCCTGAGAGTATAATAATAAACGATGAGGCGGCCAAGAGGCTCGGGGCAGAAGACGTTGCGTCTCTTCGAGACCGAGTCCGCAGTATGCTCCAAGAGAGGCTTGCTAAAAAGTTCAGAGCGGAAGCGGAAGAAGCGCTGCTGGACAAGATAGCGGCTTCCACCCAGCCTTTCGATATTCCGGAAGGCGCGGTGAAAAAGCTGAAAGAGACGATGTGCGATATCCTTGAGGAAACTATAGGTACTGTTGATGATGATGGACATCCGGAGCTCGATAAGCTCATATACGCCGATGCAGAAAGGGCCATCCGCAATAGGCTGATAATCCAGAAGATAGCGAAATTGGAAAACTTAACAGTCGAAGACGATGAAGTGGATGTCGAGGTGGCCTCCATTGCCAAGGATCACGGCATAAAGGCTTCGGAACTTTTCAAAAACCTGTCCGATGGGGACGGCCTCAAAAGCGTGCAATGGCGTATATTGCGCAGGAAGACGATGGAGTTTCTGATGCGCAACGCGAATATCACGGTCGTCCCGCGCGAACGCGGCAGCGGGAAACCGGAGGCCGTTGTGGCCGGGACCGGTTCAGATGGGGCTGCCAAATCCGGCGGGGGGACGGAACCGGCCGCAACGGCGTCCGCCGACGCTTCCAGGGGACCTCAAGAGGCGGAAGGCGGAGAGCAGGGCGGAGCGGGAAGTTCCGCGGGAGACGGTAAGGACGTCGCTTCCGACGCGCCGGCCGCGGCGCCGCAAGGCACGTGGCGCGGAAGGAGTTAAGGAATAGGGATAGGCGTTTCCAGCCTGGCATGGGAGCAAAAAGACATGAATCTTGTGCCGATAGTAATCGAGAGGACTGGGCGCGGCGAGCGGGCGTACGACATCTACAGCCGTCTCTTGAAGGATCGCATCATCTTTATAGGGGGAGTGGTGGACGATTACGTCGCCAACCTCGTGATCGCCCAGATGCTATTCCTGCAGCTCGAAAGCAAGGATCAGGACATCCAAGTTTACATCAATTCGCCCGGAGGATCCGTGACGGCCGGGTTGGCGATCTATGATACGATGCAGCATGTAACCAACGATATAGTGACCGTGGTTGTAGGACAGGCGGCCAGCGTCGGCGCATTCCTGCTCTGCGCCGGGACCAAAGGGAAGCGGCACGCCCTGCCAAACGCAAGGATAATGATCCACCAACCCTGGGGTGGCGCCCAAGGGACTGCCGCCGACATAGCGATACAGGCGGAGGAGATCGTCAGGTTGAAGAGACGCTTGAACGAGCTTATAAGCAAACACACGGGGCAGCCGGTGGAAAGGGTGGAGAAGGATTCCGATCGGGACTTTTTTATGTCGGCGGAAGAAGCAAAGTCTTACGGGGTTATTGACGATATATTTAAAACGGAGGCGTAGGGGCGGCGTCGGCGGACCCGGCGAAAGGCCGCGCGCCGCCATCGGCGCCTTTCCGGCGGGTTGCTGCGGAGATGCCGCGTGTGCGGGCGCGCGTCGCGAAGCGTCGGAAGGGATGCGGCGCGGCGGCTCTGTGCCCGGACATGCCACTGATCGGATTGCAAGCCTGGCGGCGCCATGACAATGTGATTTGTCCGGCTCTGCGGGGGCTATTCGCGCATCGGCGCGGCCGTTGCGCGCAAAGCGGGTGGCGGACGGTTAGGAGGATGCCTGAAAATGGCCCGCAAATCACGTAGCCACGGCCCGGAGTTTTGCGCGTTTTGCGGACGATCGTCCGAACAGGTCCGCCGGCTCATACAAGGGCCTCCGGGAATATACATATGCAACGAATGCGTGGACCTGTGCGCCTCAATACTGGAAGAAGAGGAAAAGCGCCGCTCGGCCGCTCCGATCAAGATGAAGAAAGTTCCCGCTCCGACGGAACTAAAGGAAGAACTCGACAAGTATGTCGTCGGACAGGAACGCACCAAGAAAATACTTTCCGTGGCCGTCCATAACCATTACAAGCGCATATTGGCGCCGAGGTCCAAGGACGATGTCGAACTGGAGAAGTCGAACGTGCTGCTCATCGGCCCGACCGGCAGCGGCAAGACTTTGATGGCCAGGACGATGGCCAGGTTTCTCCAAGTGCCTTTCGCCATAGCCGACGCCACGACGCTGACCGAAGCCGGGTACGTGGGAGAGGACGTGGAGAATATCCTCCTGCGCCTGCTCCAGAATGCGGATTTCGACATAGAGGCCGCGCAACGCGGCATATGCTACATAGACGAGATAGACAAGATCGGGCGTAAATCCGAGAACCCGTCCATCACCCGAGACGTGTCGGGAGAGGGCGTGCAGCAAGCCCTGCTAAAGATTCTCGAAGGTACGATAGCCAACGTTCCGCCCCAGGGCGGGCGAAAACATCCCGAGCAGCGGTATATACCGGTAGACACGGCGCATATCCTGTTCATAGGAGGCGGGACCTTCGAGGGGATAGAAGAGCACATCGCCAACAGGGTGGGGCGCAAGCGGATGGGGTTCATCGTCGAGAACGAAAGGATCGAGGAGGCGAAGAGGACGGGCGAGCTGCTGGCTCTTGTCGAGCCCGACGACCTGCTGAAGTTCGGTATGATACCCGAGCTGGTCGGCCGTATGCCGATCCTCGCCCCCCTCCATCCTCTCGACGAGGAAGCGTACATAAAGATATTGACCGAGCCTAAAAACGCGATTTGCCGGCAGTACCAACGCCTGTTCGCGATGGAGGGGGCCGATCTGGAGTTCGAGCCTGAGGCGCTTAGAGCCATAGCGAAGAAGGCGATAGCGAAGAACACCGGTGCGCGGGCGCTCAGGGCGATAGTTGAAGAAATGATGCTGGACCTTATGTTCGAGCTGCCCTCGCGTCCGGAGAAGAAGTTCGTCATTACGCCCGAGGTTGTCGAGAAGGGCTCGCGCATACTTTGTACCGGGATCGCCGACCGACCGCGGCATACGCCCAAGGCGGCCGAGGAGGAAGAAAAGGGCGAAAAGCGCGAGAGCG
>CALKMO010000103.1 GCA_937991785.1 uncultured bacterium
GTTCATGCCGATCAGGATCGGCTGATGCGAGCCGCGATGTCGCTGCCGGAGCTGAGGCCATCATGCGGCCCCGATGAATCGGCGGAGCTGTCTGCCGGCACCGATGATCGGCCTGTTCGGACCGACGATCCGGTCGGAGCCTAAATCAAAACCGCCGCCGGCAGTACAAGCGTTGTGCAAGCGACGCGCGAAGAAAAGTCGCAACTCAAAGCTCGAGAAGAAGATAGGCCAAGTCAGTCCTTGGACGATACGCATGGCGCGGACGCATCGGACGGCCAAGCAACTTCGCCGTCCCGACGATTGTCTCCGACATATTGCGGAAAACGCGGGAGGCGGCCTTACTGGCCGCCTCCTCTTCCCGGGGACTTCTTCCGATCGTCCCCGATCCCGAAATCGCGCCTTTCGCCTATCGCTTCCATGCTTCCGGACGAAAAACCCGGACCTTTACCTTTATTTCGTTTCCTTCTTGAAGACCGGCAATACGTCATCTCTGTCAAGCCGCCCCTTCTTCGGAACCAAATCGAGCTTGCTGTGCTCGAAATGCGCAGCCGGGATAAGCTGGGCCGGTATGTTGAGCGCCTCGCATTTCCAGTACAGTTTTATCGGATCCTTGTCGTCGTGCTTCAGGCTCTCCCCTTGGAAGTACTCTATGACGATATCGTGCTTGCCGGTAAGCAGCTTGGCCTTGGCCACCCTGTGCGACTCGGGCGACTTCTCCCAACACGGTATCCAACTGTCAACCAGCGTCTCCCCGTCAATAATCAACCTGCAGCCGTCGTCGGCCCATATCTCGAATTCGACGTCAACCATTTCCTTTTTGGTTTCGTTCTTGCCTGGCGTACCTACGATCAGCTTGCCTTGCCAACGTACTGAGAACCACCCTTTTCGGATGAAGTGGTGGTTGATGTGCGGCTCGACCGCCGTGTAGAGGTACTTGGTGAACGTCCACTCTTTCGGATCCACTGTAGGATTCGTCCCCTCCATCCAGTGCCCATCCCAGTTGGTCGGGTCTACATAGTAGTGCGCAGCCAGTCCCTTTGCGTAACCGTCCTTGTACTTGTCCGGATCGGGGATGCTGCTCTCATCGCCCTTATCCTTCCCCTCTTGCCCTATCCCCTCGTCCTTGCTGGATCCCTCGACCTTGGTGCCATCCTCCTTTTTGTTGCCGTGGACATCCACCTTCAGTTCCCTGGTACGTTCTATCCTTTCGACTGTGGCTCTCGCTACCTCGTGCCTGACGCCCTTAACCGTGTATACTATCCGGCCCGGCGTTTCGCTTACGATCTTGCAATGGACTGATGTCCCATCCTTGAAGTATATTTCGTCCCCGAAGACCGAAGCGCAGAATAACAGCCCCACAACAACCACCCACGCTTTCATCGCTTGAACCTCCTCCCAGTATGTCGGCACCGCATAAATGCCTAAAAGGCACCGAACCCTTGGCGGTCGCCACAGACCCTCCGCATCGCTTGCTAATTGTAAGACGGACATCGCGCCTTCCTTGCTGCCGGCAGCCGCAATTTTGTTCCGTCCGCCACCGCCAGAAGTTCGGCGGGCCGATACCTGGCCGAGGTGCCAAGGAACCTCCGGGCAAGCTGCCGATATCCCCCTTTTCGATCGAGGGCGGTAAAATAGTCCAAAGTCCTTGTTCTACAGCTAATTATGTTCTATCGCAACCCTGTTGAGAATGAACTTTGGATCGGCCTTGCTGTATAATTTGGCGACATAACCTTTCGATGTGCAAGGAGTTACGTCTAAACTCATCCCGCGGCGCTCGCGTCATAACTTATTGTTTGGCAAAGCGTTACGCCTTTATGTAACAAAGCCCTTTGGCCGGAACCAAGTCGCAGGGGCGGGGTCGCCCCGCCCCCGCATGCGTATGGCGCATAATGCTTGAGCAATAATTCCGTCCCATCGGCCGTATACTCCGTCTCCTTACAAAAGATATTCTGCACCGGAACATGCCGGGAAATCTGTGGAAATTCAGTTCAACCGAACCTTGACGATACGGTCGGGGCGGGATAGGATTATGCTAGAAATGCGACAAAGTCGCAATTAGGCAAAGCCGGCGCAAGGAGAGGCGAAAGGATGAAAGGGTCGAGCGCGACGGTAGGGCAACTGGAGAGATTTCTGCGGAGCCGGGGGTTGAGGCTGACGCGATGCAGGAAGCTGGCTGTAGAGGCGGTCGAGGCGTGCGGCGCCCATTTTGGCATTGAGGATCTGAAGGCAGCAGCCAGGGCGAAGGGGCTGCGCGTCCACAGGGCCACACTCTACAGGACCGTGCCGCTGCTGGTCGAGGCAGGGATACTCAGGAAGGTCTCTGCCTCCGGAGGAGATCGCGGCGAGTACGAGAAGGGACTCGGCAGAGGCCACCACGATCATCTGCTCTGCCTGCGCTGCGGGCGTTCTATAGAGGTATCGAGCGTGGCGATGGAAAGGGAGCAGGCCAGACTCTGCGCGCGGCACGGCTTCCTGGCCGTGGACCATCAGCTCCGCATTCGCGGATATTGCGCCGATTGCCGGAGCGATGGGCAGCCTGGCGATGCGGCCAGGAGACCGGGCCGGGAATCCGCCGTAATCGTGGCGGGCCGTCGCTGAAGCTTCCGTCGCGCGAAAGCGCGAGCAGGAGGAGGAAAAAGCGAAGATATGCAGAATTGCAAGGGAGCACCGAAGCCTAATGCCGATCGTCTCGTTCTGCTGAATGAGCTGCAGCCGGGACGGGCCGGCGTAATCATCGAGATAATCGGCGGGCGAGGAATATGCAACAAGCTGCAGGCTATGGGCTTGTACATCGGTTCGCGCGTAAGGCGCGTAGCGGGGGCACTGGGACGCGGGCCGGTGGTGGTCGAGGCGCACGGGGCGCAATTCGCCGTCGGGTTCGGGATGGCCAACAAGATAATTGTGGAGACAGAAAATGATAAGTAGGATACTGTTGGTCGGCAATCCTAACGTAGGCAAGAGCGCCATGTTCCACCGTCTGACAGGCGTACACGTCGTATGCTCGAATTACCCCGGGACGACGGTAGAATACACTGAGGGCGCTTTGAACCTCGGCGGCGAGCGAATCCCGGTGATCGACGTGCCGGGCACGTATTCGCTTATGCCTTCCTCTAAAGGCGAGGAAGTCGCGACGCGGATGATCTCCAATGGCGGCGCAATAATAAATGTCGTGGATTCCACCAATCTTGAGCGAAACCTGCTGCTGACATTGAACCTCCTAGACCGCGGACTTCCGGTCATCGTGGCGCTGAACATGTGGGACGACGCAGCGCACCGCGGCATCCGGATAGACGCCTCCGCGCTTTCGAAAGAACTTATGGTACCGGTCGTCCCCACGGTGGCCGTCACCGGGGAAGGAGTTAAGGATCTGGTCGCGAGGCTGCCGGACGCCGTCCCCGCTGCCGCCGAGCGCGGGCGGCGCGACAGGACGGATGAGGAACGATGGGCGGAGATCGGTCGCATCCTGGCGAAGGTCCAATTGCTGGAGCACAGGCATCATACATTCGCGGAGTGGCTGGGGGACCTGTCGGTCCAGCCGCTCCCGGCGGGGATTCCCATCGCCGTATTCGTGCTGGCCGCCACGTTCGCCGTCGTGCGCTTTGTGGGAGAAGGTCTGATCGCTCTGGTATTCGATCCGTTTTTCGAAGGAGCCTGGCTGCCGATGATGGAACGCCTGGATGGGGCGCTCGGCGGCGAGGGATTGCTCCACAGCCTTCTTATAGGTCATAAGATAGGAGGCGTTATAGACTTGCGGCAATCCTTCGGGCTGCTGACAACCGGAGTATATGTCGAGTTCGGGATGGTGCTGCCCTACATAGTGGCATTTTACTTGGCCGTAGGCATTCTGGAGGATTCGGGCTATTTACCGCGCTTAGCCGTAATGTTGGACTCCGTCTTCCACCGAATAGGTCTGCACGGCTGGGCTATAATACCATCGCTTCTCGGCTTAGGATGCAACGTGCCCGGAATACTGGCGACTAGGATGCTGGAGAGCGAACGCGAAAGGCTTATAGCGGCGACGCTCATTTCGACCGCCATACCTTGCGTCTCGATGCAGGCTATGATTTGGGGTCTGGTCGGCGCGCGCGGCGTTCACTGCGTCGTGCTGATATACGCTTCGATGCTGCTGGCATGGCTGGTTCTGGGCCGTCTCCTGAACATGCTGCTCAAAGGCCGCAGTCCGGAGCTCCTGATGGAAATCCCTCCGTATCGGTTCCCGCCTTTGAGGGCTGCGGCCGAAAAACTCATGATGCGCATCGTCCAGTTCGTCCGCGAAGCTACGCCGCTGGTGCTCGGCGGCGTACTGCTCGCCAACATCCTTACGATAACCGGCGCCTTCGAGCTGGCCGCGGTGGCGTTCGGGCCGCTCCTATCGGCGATCTGGGACCTGCCGCCCGATGCGGCGGTTCCCCTGATGGTGGGTATTCTGCGCAAGGATGTCGCCGTCGGGATGCTCGATGCGCTCGGATTGAACGACGCCCAGATGGTTGTGGCTACGGTGGCGCTGGCCATGACCTTCCCGTGCGCGGCGAGTTTCGTGGTCATGCTGCGCGAACTGGGCTGGAAGGGATTTCTCAAAAGCGTCGGCATAATGATCGCGACGGCGATGTGCGCCGGGGCGGCTTTGAACTTCTCGCTCAAGGCCGCCGGCATGCAATGAAGATGGCCGGATGTCCAAGCGGATCTTCCCGCGAGGATCACTCGGAGCCCACTACCGAATCGTTGTAAGAAGGCCGTATCTTCCGCCCCGGCGGTACGACCAGGAACTTTTCCGGATCCCATCGCGCGGCCAGCATATCCTCGAGAAGCCGGATATCACCGCCGAGAATACTGAAGGACCACCCTGATTCCTCAGCGCGCCGGCGCGCCGTTCCCACCAGGTCTTCGACCGGCCCTAACCCGGTGTCAATGTAGACCATACGGTCGTAGGATTTCAGGCCACCCCATTCGCCCAGCGTTTCCATTATGTACCGCGCGTTCTCCTCGCCGAATTTCGCAACCAGCTCATCATACTTCGGGTTCATGCCCAGTCTGTTCAGTATGTACTGACTATCGTCCTTAAGCGTGCTATGGTGCTCGATCCACCCGGGCGAGAGGTAATAAGTCCCAGGATGAGCATCGAATTCGGCCTTGTACCGCTCTTTCGAGCCAAGAAGGATCGTTATGCAGTCGTGGGCCCGCGGGACGACCAACGTATGTCGCGTTGAGCCCAGGCCGGCGGTGCCATTGTTGCACAGGCCGTAGCCGAGCAGGATGGCGTCGTATCCATCCTTAGCATCCGGCGGAGGGACGGCTTCGATCTCCGCCCGCAACGCCCCGTTCATGGCCGCCGCGCCTCTATCGTGCAGCCCGAATTCGAGGAACCTGACGTCAACCACGTGGGGCGATCGCGCCGCGCAAAAGCAGACCTCGCGGTACAACACCTCGCAGCATATCATTTTCAGCCTCAGCCGGCGCTTCTCAGTCCTTTGCGGTTCGCTCATTTCCTGCATTTCCTCCGTGCCGTTCTCGCTAATCACCAGCTTGCTTCCTTCGCTTCGAGGCCATTCTATCTCCTACGGCAAGCCTTCGCCTGTTCGGTTTCCGGCCGCACGTTTCCATAGCTGGATCCGCCCGGGGAGCACATGCGTGGAGCTCTCCGGCGATACGAAAGACAACTCGCCGCCGGCTAGTCGCCGCCATCGCAAACCATGGCTCCGCAGCGGACCGGCCAATCTACGCCGATGGCAACACGCCTCCCGATCCGGGAACGGCACCAAGGCTGCAGAGGCGTTCGGAACGCATGGGCTTGTCGAAGTCCGGCGCGGCGTATATATCGAGTGAAGTCCCGGCCGGAGCAAGGGGCATGTCGGGGCGGGTTGCGGCCGTTCCCAGCCGACGGCCGACGAGGTGCCGGCCTAGCGGCGCAGACAGCCGGCGGGGGGCGGTCCGAAGCCTTCCGGCGGCTGATCCGCGGCGCGCGGACAGGATATGAGGAGGTCCGAAGAAAAAATGCGGGACTGGCTAAAGGAGTTCAAACTGCATGGCGCCATATGGCTCCACTGCGGCGACCCCAGGGCGCCCCACGCGTTGCTCACGTCGGGGCTCCATTCAGACGGGTTCGTAAACACCACCGCCGTTACGTGCCGCCCAGAGCTGATCGAGGGGATATTGAAGAGCCCCGATGGGCTGGGCCCGCACTTGGAAGAGGCACGGGGCGCCGATTGGGTAATAGGTTCGGCCATGGGCGCGATAACCCTTGCGCATTCGGCCGCCTCAGTCCTGCGGTGCAGGTCAGGCTTTACCGAAAAGGACGGCGACCGGATGACGCTCGCCCGTTTCCATACGCTCCCGGGAGAAAAGGTCCTGTTGGTCGAAGACGTCATTACGACCGGAGGCTCCACGCTCAAGACATTCGATGCCGTTGCTGGGACCGGCGCGGAAATACTGCCCTTCCTCCTGGCGCTCGTGAACAGATCCGGCCGCGAACGCCTTCATGCCGGGAAACCGGAGAGAGACCGGGATGGCGGAATAAGCATCGAGATTCGCGCGCTCATCACGCTGGACATCAAAACTTGGCGGCCGGACGAATGCCCGCTCTGTAAGAACGGTTCTGCGTCGCTGAGGCCGAAGGCATGTTGGGAGGAGCTTGTTTCTTGGAACAAGTAAGCGTATCGGGCTGCCGATAGGATCAACATTCGACAGTATACATGGCTTGTCGCATAAAAGATACAAGGCGTTGCCAAGCAAAAAGTTATAACGTCGCGGCAACCGCGCTTTCGCTCAAGCCATTTTTGTGCATAGAATTATAGCGCAAATTATGCAACAATGCCACGGCATACTGAAGAATCCTTGCCGCAGACGGAAAGGCTGATCGTTCAAACTCATCACCACCGGCTTCGTTGCTAAAAACTACTTGCCTAATCCGAAAACAAAGGAATCGGGCGCCATATGCGGGGGAGGATGGTATAATAGGAGATGAAAGCAATAAGGCGCGTACCAAGGGGCTGACGACGCTGCCTTGGAACCATGTTCGGCATATAAGCCTAACAAAGGCGGCTGGCGAGGCGTCCAAGATAAGGGAGCCTTGGAGGATAAGACGCGGAAGCCGGAGAAGCCATAACGGATGGCCGTTTGGCGAGTTATGGCGATGGGCGCGCTATTGTGGCGCAACCTTTTGCGGAATAACAGCTTATGCCCTAAAGCGCGCATTAGACCCAGATTGATGACGGACGTTTTGCAAAGCGGCCTGGTTTGTGGGGAGTCGCTACATGAATAAAACGCTTATATTAATTTGTCTATGCGTTGCAGGCGTTGCGTCTTGCGCTGATGTCTTCGGAGCCGAGCTATTCAAGCTCCTCGACGGACGCATGATAGAAGGAAGAAAGGTCGGCGAGTCTGAAGGCGTTGTAGTTATAGAAGTTACTCAAGGAACCATAAGGAGCCGGATACAGGTTCCCGCCGGCGACATCGCGTCGGTGATGCCTGATTCGGATACTAAGCCGGGAGGGATACGGAAACGGAAGGACAGTGATGCCGGCGATGTAGAATCCAAGGATGCGCGACAAGAGAAGGAGACCGAAGCGGAAGCGAAAGCCGAACCTCAGGAAGATAGGGGTGGCAAAAAAGATGAGTATGCCGAGGCGGGGGCGGATCGGGAGTGGGAACGCGCCCGCAAATTGCTGGCAGCATGGACGGCAAGGCAGAGAAGATCCATAGGGCCGGGATCGGTCTTGCCATATGGGATGGATCCGTGCGAAGCGCTCAACTACGACATATATCGCCGAGGGATTTTGTCAGAGGAGTTCAAGGGACTGCAGTACTGGTACGGCGTGCTCCCTGGTGTTACGCGCGGGATTTGGCGGGATGTTGTCCTGCCGGAGGCAGATCCGAATTATTCCCGGTACGTGTTCGATCCGTATGCAGTCATGTATCCGGTGCTTGACGCGGAGGGCAAACCTACCGGCGCATGGGCGCTCAGGGAGGACGTCGCCGGGCCGGTTCAAATAATCGCCGTTCGGGCTGAAGATATGGCGCTCTACCAGACATACCTGCAGCTACTTAAGGATCGGGCTTCCGCCGGGATGCCTCTGCCTGGAGGAGGGCCGGTCCCCGCAGCACCACCCGCGACGCGATGGAACAACTCTTGGGATCCGCCCACCCATGAACAGAAGAGGATTACTCTGCTGAAGATGCAAGGGATATGCGTTCCGCCGCCGCATCCCTCGATGATTCCGAGGCGTTGATGAGGCGGCGTCCAATCGAGAGGCTGCGCGCCCAAGGCGCTTACGTGGCGAAAGCTAACCGAACGGTGGGAGGGATGGGACAATGATCAGGATCCGCGCATCGGTCTTGCGCCCGCCGGTCGCCGTTGTTCTCCTTTCGCTTGCAACCTGTCAAGCCTTCGGCGACGTCGTAAAGCTGAAGGACGGTTCGATCCGCGAGGGAAAGATAGTAGAGAAGACGCCGGATGGCGTGATGCTGGAGGTTTCCGTCGGCAGCGTCAAGATGAAGATATTCGTTGCGAGCGCCGACATAGCCTCGATCGAGGAAAGGGAGGAGCAGCCGACCGCCGCGGAGCTTGAGATAAAGAAGCGTAAGGATTCCGCTGAGGCATCGAAGGACGCCGAGGCGTTGAGGTCGCTGGCTAAATTCCTAGACACAGTCTCAGGCTATTCGAGCGATGCGGAAAGGACTTGGGAGAAGCTCCTGACGGTTCTTCCGAATGACGCCGAGGCCCGCAAACGGCTCGGCTTCGTCCGCGACCGGAGCGGCAAATGGGTCCGCGAGGCCGATTCGAAGAGGGCCGCCGGGCTGGTGAAATCCGGCGACGAATGGGTGACGCCCGAGGAGAGGTCCCTGAGGATAGACCACAAGGAAAGTCGGACGATGGGGATAATGATAGGGCGAGCCGAAGAGGGCGGGCGAGCCTTGAGCGTAAGTGAAGCGAAGGAGGAAGAGCTCAAGGCGGCCGAACGGGAGGTGACGCTTAGGAATTACCGACGGCTGATGTTCGGCGAAAGCCTTCTTGCGCGGCTGGGATATTACGAATACGGGATATCGCCTTACTATCGGCCCTACCCGCCGATCTACGAAGGCTCCTACATGTCAACCGGGATAGGAGACATCTTCGTCGGCCGCGTAGGCTGGCCGGATCTCTCCTCCCCGTCTTGGCCCGGATGGTACGGCTGGTCATCGGGCGGCCTTAACACTGTCGGCCCCATCCCCCTATACTTCGAGCGAGGTGGCTGGGCTGCCGTCAGCGGCACAGGCGCGGCCGGCATTTCGCCGGGACTCATTTACAGGCCAGGCGACAACTTATTCTGGTTCGGCACCAACTTCGGGGGAGGCTGGGGGACCGGCGGCTGGGGATTTTCATTCAGCCGCGACGCCGGGGATGCGAAAATCCGCATAGGGCTGGGCGGGGCGTCATGCTCGGGCGGGGGCTGGGGCGGCATCATCCCGAGATGAAAGCGCACGCGCATCGCCTGCTTGCCGCCCTGGCGCCTTCAGATTCACTTCTCATGCCGATCCGGTTGCTTTCCTTTCGATAGCTTCGAAGCCTTTCGATCCTCGCGCTAAGGGCCGCGGGGCGGTATAGTTCGATCTCAATTGAAAGCAGAGCAAGATCCGGTTGTACCATGGCTTGTAGCTTAAGTAATAGGAGCCTCCGCCCACATATGGGGATCGAAGAACCGGCAGGGCATGGAGAAAAAGGCGAGGCGCGTTTGGGTGGTGCGGCAGCCTGCCGAAGGCTTATGCGCGTATGACGCAAAAAGGAGGGCGAGCGATGATAAAGGCGATCGGCACGCCGGTGATAGCATTGCTGTGGCTGACAACGCTGCTACCAACATTGGCGGCGGTCGCCCTTAACGCGTACGCCGCCGTCAAGGGTAAGGGCAGGGCGCGCGATGTCGCCCTTATCAGATTCATTGCGTTCCTGATGTTCCTGGCGAGCTTCCCATTGTTCGTTTTCCCGTTCGTAATTGCGTCAAGAGGATGGATGGTTAATTCGTTTCCGGCAATGTCAAGCGTCTCCGTCGGCTTGGTCTGTTATATAGGAGCCATGGTCTTATCATGGTGGGCGATCTGTCGGCGGCCCGTCATGCTAAAGAGAACGGAAAAATGGATGCTCTGATCGCCAGCCTTTTATCTGCAGTTGCCTACGGCATCGCGCCCTTTATCTGGGTCCTTAACTGAGAAACGGGCCGTTGAGTTTCGGATAATCGGCCTTATCTCGGTTTGTATTTCTATTTCCCCGGCTGTTGGCAGCCATTTATTATCGGACGCCGCTCGCCGATTCGGCAGCTTTAGCGTCGGCACGCTTTTTTCTTTTCGAAGCAGTCTGGATCCTGCGGCCGCTAATCAGACTTGGAACTCGCCGTCCCGCAGACTAGTTTTGCAATCCGGGAACTCGTCCCGTCGTTCCGCAGATTCGTTCCGTCGCTCCGTCTGTTGTTGCGCCTGTCGTTCCTCCTGTTGTTCCGCAGGCGTTTCCTGCCGCGCCGCTGGCGCGCAATGCCGTCCCGAGACGCCGTCCTGTTTCTCGAAGGGTTTATCCTTTCGGTCCGCCGCTTCATTTCGCAGTTCTGCGCCGCCTTCCTTCCTTTCAGTGATGTCTTGACGTTCGCCTTGACCGCCCCGGCACTCCGCGCCTTCGTCCTGCCGTTCTGCAGATCCGTCTTGTCGTCCTACAAGGTCGCCGTCCTCCATATGCTCGACATGACCGTCCGGCACATTTTCGGGCGGGCTATCTTGCCGAGGAACGATCGAGCCTTCCCGGCGCTCGGCGGATACCTCCCGCTGCAGGGCTGGATCGTTCCGCCCTTCGGTGCCGTCCTCCTGTCGCCTGTCTGGTCCTTCCTGCTGGTCGGCGGGGCCTTCCCGGCGTTCGATCGGCTCATCACGCCTGTCCGCGGATCCGCCGAGTTCGCCGGCCTTGGGGAGGTCTTGCAGGCTGGCCAAGCCGAAGTGCTTAAGGAACTCGTCGCTTGTCGCGTACAGCAGCGGAGAGCCGAGCGAATCGGCACGGCCCATTATTCTGATAAGTTTCCTTTCGAGTAGGCCCCGGAGTATTTCGCCGCAGTTCACTCCGCGCACCGACTCGATCTCGGCCCTGGTTATGGGCTGGCGGTACGCTATCACGGCTAGCGTCTCGACGGCGGCCTGGGTCATCTTCGATGCTTCACGGTGGCGCCTGAGCCTTTGGAGGAATGGGGCCATATCAGAGCGGGTCATGAGCCTGTACCCGCCCGCGACGCTCACGACCTCGAACGCCCTGCGTTCCCGGTCATATGCGTTTTGGAGTTCGGATATTACGGAGCGCACCTCGTCGGCCGAAAGGCCGGTTGCGCGGCCGATCTGTGCCGCGGTCAACGGTTCGGGCGTAGCGAAGAGGAGCGCCTCGACGCCTCGGTGCGCCTTGGCAGCCTCTTCGGGCGACAGCTTGGTCCGTTTCCGCCGAGGGCCTCCTGGCCGTCCGGGCTCGGCGCCTACGGAAGCGCTTTCGCCTACGGCGGCATCCGCATTTTCCGCGTCCGATACCTCCGTTCCCTCGACTCCAACGACTCCACCGGCGGACTCCGCGTTCACATCCGCCTTCACGGCATCAGAGCCGCCGGTTTTCTCTCCGTCTTCTTCAGTTTCGATTCCCGTATCGGGATCGGCCGCAACTTTCGTTCCGGTTCCGTCCGGGGCGGAGCCTTTCTCGCCGCCACTCTCCGCGCCGCCGCCATCAACGCTTCCGGCGCGCCTCGCGCCTCCCGCCTCGCTCTCGTATCTCCCCTTTCCGTCAGTCCCGGTCCCTGATTCCCGCCGCGATTCTTCTGACGCCGCCTCTACGATCCCGTCCTGCGCGGCGCCGTCGCACTCGGCGGCGCCGAGGGTGCCCTTTTGCTCCACCGCTTCCGCGGCCGCAGGTTCCGATGCCGCTACAGCCTCCTCACCCGGAGCGGCGCCGGCCGGCCTTTCTTTTTTTCGCCCCTTTCTCTTGGCGAACGATGAAAGTATGCCTGCACTAGCCGGATGCCCGTTATCCCCGTCCGTTTCCTTGCCGGCCGGTACGATCTTTCTCAGGTCCAGCCGATCCGGCTGAGTTCCGCCCGAGGCGGCTTTCCGGCCGCCGGGCTTGTCCGTCGGCGCCTCCCCGCCGGCGTCTCCCTTCGGGCGATGATCTTCTTCGCTCACTTTCCCGCTCCCCGCCGCCGGCCTCTTCTTCACTTCGCCGCGATGGCGCGCTCCGTCTTTAACCTACAGCCGCCGAACGGCCGAACGGCCGCCTCAGTTCCCGCGCCCCGCTGGGCGCGCCCGCCTCGGGGCCAGGTCCATCAAGTATTCGATCTGGGCGCGCTCGCGCAGCTCCCGCAGCATCAAGTCTCCCTTGAGCGCCATTTGTTCGGCCAAGTAATCCCGCTCAACGAGGTCCCTGGCTTCCTCGAACTCAAACCTCCTCGGCGGTATCTTCCGCTCCAGCCTCACTATCTGAAACCCCTCCGGGGTCCGGATCGGCTCCGATATCCCGCCGGGGGACATCTTCGCGAGCGCCTCGGCGACCGCGGGGTGCATGTCTTTTTCGGATATGCCGGTCATGGAGCCGAACCTTCTGACTATCTCCGGCCGGTCGTCGCTGTAGCGGACTACGAGCGTCTCGAACTTAGCCCCGCCCCGCGCTTCGCCCGCCACCGCCTCAGCCCGCCGGCGCGCGGCCATCCATTGCTCCGGCGAGACTTTATCCTCCGGCGGAACCGGATCTTCGCCCTTGCCGACAGGGCGCACGATTATGCGGCTGAGGACGTATCTTTCAGGCAGGGAGTACCTTTCGGCGTTGATGGCGAAGAACGCGCGCAGGTCGCCGTCGTCGTAGCGCAGGGAATCGAGCAAAAGCTTTCTTATCTCCAGTCTTTCGCGCACGCTCCTCCGGTATCCGGCCGAGTCCAATCCATAGGTCTCCATTATATACTGCTCGAACGGCGTCCCCGGAGCGGCCTTCTCCAAGGCCATGCGATCCTTGTTAATCTCGATATCCACATCGAACTCCTGGACTACGATCTTTCTTGCGCGCGCGGCGCTTTTCATAAGGCGCGCGTTGACCAGGCGGTCGAGCGCCTCGGGTCCCTCGCCCATTATAAGCTCGTCGAACAGCGCGCTTCTGCGCACCGCCTCGCCGTTGACCGTCGCGACCACCGGATCGTCCGTACCGGCCGCCGGCCACATGGCCTTTCTGAACTTTTCGATCCTGGCTCCGGCGCGCGAGGCGGCCAGCCAGCCTTCGGTCCGAAGCTGCACGAGGTTTTCGAGGTAATCTCGGCGGACGCGGTCGGCGACCTCCTCGTAAACCGCCTCCTTGCCAGGTCTAAAGTCTGTCAGTTTGACAAGATGATATCCATAATCGGTCTTCACCGGACCGCCGACCTCGCCGACCTTCATCCGCGCCGCCTCCTTCGAGAAGGCCGGATCCATCCTCCCAGGATGCGTGAACCACCCAACATCGCCGCCGGCCGCCACGTTTTCCCGGCGGTCCATCGAATGTTCGCGAACGATATCCTCAAACGATTCTCCCCGATCCAGCCTGGCCTTCAATTCCTTCGCCTTCGCCAGCGCCTTGTCCCATTCCGCCTCGCTGGGCCTGACCTGCTTCATCGAGTAGCTTCTCCGCCAATCGTCCGGCCCGAACGGGCTTACGAGGATGTGGGATGCGCGGTACTGGGCCGGCACGTCGTACAGCCGCCGGTAGGAAGCGAAGAACTCGCGGAGCTGTGCCTGAGTCGGCTCTACGCCCTTGAGTACGCACTTGCGAACCAGCAGCCTTTCCCTGACCACTTCGTTCCTGTACTTTTCGAGCGACATGTTGAAGCGAGCGCGGACGATGTCCTCGAGCGTAGCCTTGTCGCCCTTAAGTGTTCCCGAGACGTCGCGGAAGGCGGATGTAAGCTCCGCCCTCAGGCGCTGCTCGTCCAGGACCATCTGGGCGTCTATCTCCGCTTCGGTTACCGTCACGCCGGCGGCCCGCGCTTCTTGGAGGACGAGCGTCCTGGCCAATATTCGCTCCATCGCCTCCTCGCCGTGCGCCGCCGCCAGCTCGCGCAGCAGTTCCGACATGTATATCGGTTCGCCATTCACTATGGCGACTACGGCATCCCGCCGCTCGCCTCCGCCCGCGGCATCCCCTTCCCCATGCGTTGAGGCAGGAGGCGATTCCGCTGGCGCGGTCCATCCAAGGGCGAGCGCCAAAATCGGCGCGAAAGCCGCCGGCACGACATATCGTTTCGAGCGCTTCATCTTTCGCATTCCCGCCCCTCCGGTCCCCGCATGTCCGCCGGCGCGCCGTTTCGGCAGGCGATCCCTGCTCCGCTATATCGGCCTCTGCTTATTATCGCCTTGGATCCCGGCCCCCGTTCCGTCCTGACTCGCCTGCCCCTCCGGCGGTTCCGATACCTTCCCGGGAGCCAGCCGCGCAGGTTCCAAGCGAGGCAAGCATGGCCAGGGAAACGCCGGTGCCGCGCACCAGCGGGTTGCCCAGAAGCCCGGCTGCGGCCGCTCCGACGACGGCGGCTGCGGCCGCGAGCGCCAACGCACGCGCGGCCGGATCGCCCGCCCCGGAGGCGGCATACGCCCGCAGGCCGGAGGCCGCCCACCACGCAAGTGCCGCGGCCAACAATACGAGGCCGGGCAGGCCGGTCTCGCACGCGACAACCAGCCACATGCTCTGGCTTCCGGGTTCATCGGAGGTCGTATCGTAGCCGGCTTCGTCATCGGTCCTTCCCATAGGCTTCGGATACGCCGCCTGTTCGTAGAACGGCGTTATTCTACGCTGGTAGTTGCCCAAGCCGACGCCCCTTATCGGGCGCTCCCTTAACAGGTTCAGCGCCGCCATCGCGCCGCGGACGCGCGCCGACGGCATGGCCGCCGATTCCTCCCCGCCGGACGCCGGCTTGAACGGCCTTATGCCGGCCCACATCTTATCCGGATTGCCCCTGGGCATCGCCGGGACCAGCAGGAAAAGCGCGAGCACGAAAACGCCGAGAGCGTATGCACCCCTCGGCTGCCGTCCTAGCGCCGCCGCCGCCAGGAAGCCGGCCGCCACGCCGATCATCGCCCCGCCGCTAGTAACCGTCGCCAATCCGACGGCCGCCGCGGCCGCGGCGGCGCCGGCAGCCGCCGGGACGTAATCCTCGATTGCAAAGGCCGCCAGCGCGGGTATCGCGACCGCCAGAAACGCTCCATAGGCGTTACGATCGCCAAACAGGGACCCCAGGCGGAAGTCCGATACGATCTCCGGCGGGAGGAAATGCTGAAAGACCGCGTACGCAATGATCGCCGAACACGAGGCGAAGAACACGCCCGCGACGCGGCGCGCGCCGACAGAATCAAGACCGGCGTTAAGGAACGCCAGCGGCACGGCCAGGAATATCTCCGACATCTTCAGGAACTCCTTGGCCCAAAACAACCTGTCGTGCCGCGAAGGCGCCGTCGGCCCGAGCGCATGCAGGAAGTTGCCCAAGCTGAAAAAACCGAGCAACCCCACCGCGAGGAACGCCAACGCAGGCATCGGAGGAAAGCGGACAGCCCATATCCCGCGCCTAGACGCGCGCAGGATCGTTATGTACAGCGCCACGGGCCAGGCCAGGATGTCGGCCGCAGTGGCCTGGATCGAAGTGGCACCCGCGCCCAGAAGGCCGCCAATCTCAATCCCGCGCGCCACGGGGAACAGGACTGCGCAGACGTAGAGCAGACCGATCGCCAGCCTGTCGGCCATCTAGACATCCTCCTGAATGGTCCGCCGCCGCGCGGGGTCCGTGGCGGCGCCCGCGCCGATCATATGGCCGCCCGGCGCGAAGCATGCGCGGATGATAACGTCCGCGCGCATTCCTTTTAGCGGGGACTTCTCCTTTCGCGAACGGGAAGAAAAGCCCCCGAGCCTATCGGAATGTCCGCCCAAGGCGCCCAAAGCGTAGATTCTAAGACCGCGCCGGGGTTTGGCAATCAGGCTTCCTTCTGGCGCAGCAGCCTTCCCGCCAGGAACGCCGCGGGCGTTGCGGCCGCCAGCGCCAACCCGGGCAGGTAGAATTCCGGCCCGCGGCTCATCGCCGCTCCAGCCGCCCAGACCGGCATGCCGAAGACGCCGACCATCACGGCAAGCTTCGCGCTTTCCGTCGAGGGCTTCGCGGCACATCGGACGGCCAACGCCAGCATCAAGGCGTCCTGCGGCAGCCATAGGACCAGCCACGGCCCGGCGCCGGAAAGCGCTGCGCGCCATATCGAAGATACCGCCAGCAGAACCGCCGATACGGTCGCCCGCACCCTCGCCCCGGGTCCCGCGGATTCTTCCATCTTGGATAAGTGCGTTATCGCCGCCACGTAGATCAGGTAGCAGCACGGCAGCCACAATACCTCGTCCCGCCATTCCGTCAGCAGCCCCCAAGGGAAATAGGGCGATGCGGCCATGCCGAGCTGCAAGTTCATCGCGCGGCAGGTCCCCATGGCCAACGGCCCCAAGACCGGAACTCCCTTAAGCGAAAAATCGTAAAGCAACACGACCATCTCCAACGCCAGTACGTGATAGAAACATGCCGCCCCGACCGCCATGGCGAGGACCAATGCGGAGACCATCAGCAATACTCCCAGCACCCACGCCGAACCGACCGGCACGGCGCCGGAAGGCAGGGGCCGTAACGGCCGAATACGGCGGTCTTCATCCAAGTCGGCGATGTCGTTGAATATTACGCCGGCTGAATATACTAGGGCCGATATCGCGCATAGGAGGACAAGTTCGACGGACTTCGCCATGTCCAATTGAGCTTTGAGTATGGAGCGCCATACGAAATAGCCTGCTGCCGCGTCGGCGGCGGCCGTCAGGACGTTGGGCGCCCGCGCAAGGCGCAGGCATCCGAGCAGGTTGACTTTTCCTCTTAGCATCCGTTCGCCGTCAGCGCGATCCGAGCCGGCCGGTCTCCCTTCCTTCGCCAAGGGCGCCACCGGCCCGGCGACCCCTTTCGTGAACAGGCGCCCCTGTCCCGCCAGGCAGAGATGTCCTCATCCGGCGCCCATTTCCGGATCCGACGCCCATGCCTCGATACGATGCCTGTCTGGAGGCTCGGGGAGGACCGAAGCGGCGCCGAGCGGATGCCAAACCGGTCAGAAATCCTGTTCGTCCTCGGCTCCGATACCGGGTCGTATGTTGTGAGCAAGCAACTTATGTCGGCCTCTTTCGGATTCGAACACAGTGCAGGCGGCAGTAGATATGTGGATCTTCCAGAAGGCGTCCAATCCGAGCCCCAGCAGCGTACAGATCGCCGCCTTGCACACGACCCGATGGGTTACTACGACGGCGTCCCCGTCCCGATCGCACAGTTCCAATATCGGCGGCATGACTCTTTCCCTGACGCAGGCGAGGCTTTCGCCGCCGGGGAATGTCACAAGGTGCGGCTCGTTCCTCCATAGGCGGTATAGTTGAGCATCTGTCCCCAAGACGTCGGATTTGGACTTGCCCTCCCACCTGCCGTAGTTTATGTCCGTAAGGCGCTCGTCAACCTCCACCTTGATTCCTGAGGCGCGCGCGATTTCTTCCGCCGTTGCCTTGGCCCTCTCCAGAGGACTCGAACGAACGACGGTCATCTTCCTCCCTGCAAGATACTCGGCGATCCGTTTCGCCTGTTCCCGTCCATTCTCGTTAAGGGGAACATCATGCCTGCCGCGGAATATCCCCTGCTTGTTCCAGTCCGTTTCGCCGTGGCGCACGATATAGAGTTTCATGCTATGCTCCGTCAACTCCCCGGTCTGGCCAGCCCGTATGCGCCCAGTCTTGGGGAAAGCCGCCGATCGCCGGGACAGCCGCGACGCCGGCACCGGGAGCATCAGTACCTCCCGGGCGCCGTTTCGGCAACTGCCGTTTTCCTAAAGTCCGGCGGCCGGTTTGCCGATACCTGTTTTAACGGGGGAGCGCCGCTTTTGCGCGGGAAGCCGCGTGCGGAAAAAATCGTTGACAGCCGCAGCGGCAGGGCAATAGCATGGGGGATGGGGCTATGGACGGGATCGAACCGGTCGTAGTGGAGAGCGAGGTGACCGTGAGCGGAAGGAAGAGCCAGAGGAGCGAGGCACGACGTTCGGCCAGGATGGAGCCTGTCCCGCAAAGGATATCCAGGCGCGTCCAGGCCATCAGGGACGAATCGGCCTCGGAGCGGCGGGGCGGCGAATCAAGGCGCATGGTCTTCAAAGCGGCCGGAGGCACCGCGGAATTCCTCGATTGCGTGCGCGCCCACTACAGGGAGACCAAGCGCAGGGACGTGGATATCCCCGCCGAAATCAAGATAGTTTTGGAAGACGGCACTATTTTCGACACCGGCACGGCCAGGGTCAGGAACGTTTCGCCTTCGGGTGCCCTCCTGACCGATATAAGGCTTTCCAAGGATTGCTATCCAAGCAGACCCTTCCGCGTGGCAATGCGCATGAAGGGTGGCGAATTCGAAGGCATCGGGTTCGAGGCCATCCCGGTCCGCTTCGTTCCGGACCAGAGCGGTCTGGGCGTGAAGTTCGACGACGTGTTCGTATCCATGGATTGACATGGCTGATCGGCCGGAGCCGCCTATCTGAACGGACTGTCCTCGCGAAAACCTCCGTCGCCCTGTGGGCCGCGTTCGGTTCCCCTTCTGGGGATCCGCAAGTATCAGGCGTATTCCTTCGTAACGACCGGCCGCGGCCGTCCGCCCGGCCGACACCGTCTTGCTTGTCGCCAACCCTACGATGAATACGCGGCGGGTTTGCCGTTGGCCTTCGATAGGGATCGGCCCCGGCTCGATATGGAGAAAAGCCGGGCGCGCGAAGTTCCCCCCTCCCGCCGGGAGGTGCGCCGGAGGGAAGGACGGGAGCGCCGCCGCTAACGGCGATGGCGAGTTTCACGCCCAAAGCATTCGCCTACTTCGGACCGCGGCCCGTACTGCCGTTTGGACTAAAGGGCGGTTTGTGTCGCCTGGATCCTTGCGGTTTGCCGCCGGAGACCTAAAATCCGATATGAGCGCCGGGATCTCGAAGGACGGACGGCGCGGCGCGTCGTTAATGTCGGCGGGCGCATGGCAGAGCATGCTTCGGCCGCGCCGTTCCACTACGAAACGGGCGCGGCGGGCGGGGAGGCTTCGAACGCTATGCGGAAGAATTTCGGATTACGCGATGCTTCGGTATTCGGAGGGGCTCTGATCGGCGCGATCGCCGGGCTGGCGCTCGGGTACGCGCTCTCCATCAGGCCGCCGGTATCGGAAGCGGGAGGCGAGGAACCGGCCGGCGCAACGAAGACGCTGCTGGATTCGTCCCACGCCTTCCGCGCGGCCGCCAAGAAGATCGCGCCGTCCGTTGTCAACATCGCTTCTTACCGGCACGTCATGTACGTGACCGATCCGTTCGGCGATTTCTTCGGACGGGATTTCTTCACTCCGTTCCTGCGCAGGCGCGCTCCGCGCGAAGGGAAACAGCTCCGCGGCATGGGATCGGGTTTCGTAATTGACGCCAAGGCCGGCCACATACTCACCAACAGCCACGTCGTGGCCGGCGCCGAGGAATGGACCGTGCGACTCAACGACCACCGCGAGTTCCAGGCGAAGCTCGTCGGCATAGATCCGCAGACGGACCTGGCCGTGCTGCAGATAAACGCCGAAAACCTCACGCAGGCCGACCTCGGAGATTCGGACAAGCTTGAGGTCGGGGATTGGGTCCTGGCGGCGGGGAACCCATTCGGGCATCTGGAGCAAACGATAACGGCGGGCATTGTAAGCGCCAAGGGGCGGAAGGGCTTCGGGATCACCAACTACGAGGATTTCATACAGACTGACGCGGCGATAAATCCCGGCAATTCCGGCGGTCCGCTGGTGGACCTGGCAGGCAGAGTCGTAGGGATCAATACTGCCATAATAAGCAGGTCGGGCGGTTACCAGGGCATAGGCTTCGCCATCCCGATCAATCAGGCTAGGGCGATAGCGGACCAGCTGATCAGGCACGGCGAGGTCGTGCGCGGATGGATCGGGATCGAGGCGGCGTCGGTCTCCGTGCAACAGAAGGGGCTGTTGACCGGGAAAGAGTCGCGCGGCCTTCTGATAACTGCACTCTGGCGCCGCTCCCCGGCGCACCTTGCCGGGCTGAGACCTAACGACATCATCTTGAAGTTGGACGGGCGCGAGGTTAGGGACGCCGAAAGCTTCCGGGACGCAATAGCAAGATCGAAACCCGGAACGACCATAACTGTCACCGTCCTGCGCGACGGCAAATTGCTGGACTTCAACGTAACGCTGGCCAAGCAGCCGAAGGATATCGAGGATTGAACGCGGCCCGCCCGGGTGCCCGCGTGTCCGGCGCTTCGGGCCGTGCGCCTCCGTATCCCCCATCACAGCCGCGTGCGGTCTACCTTTGGGAACCGCCGGCAAGCTTTTCGCGGGCTGCGATCCACGCGATCCGTTCGGCCCGCGCCCGTCTCTCCTCGGGCGAACGCGGCCTTTCCGAGGCTGCCTTCGAGCGTTCCTCGGACAGAACGCCGCGCGACACCTCGTCTGCCGCCGCCGCTTCCGGGCTGAGTATCACCACCTCGCCGTGCGACACCCTGACGAAGCCGCCGCGCACGGCCACCGAACTCGTCGCCCCGCCCGGCGCCCTCAAGGTGACGACACCGGTCCCGAGCAGGCCGACCATCGGCGCGTGGCCCGGCAGCACGCCCCACGAGCCGTCGAAGGCAGGGAACGTCACGGACTCCGCCTTGGCCGCCAGGATCTCCCTGGAAGGGCTTATCACCCGTACCGCCACGGTTTTTTCGCGTCCCGTATCCGACACTGTTCACCCCGCCGAATTATTCCGGCGCCGGCCGTCCTGCGTTTTCGATTCGCCTCCGCTCGCGCCTACGCCTTGGACGCCGCAGAAAGCCGCTCGGCCTTCGCCACGGCGTCCTCTATGGTCCCTACCATGTAGAACGCCGCCTCTGGCAGCCGGTCCCACTTGCCTTCGCATATCTCCTTGAAGCTGCGAACCGTCTCTTTTACCGGAACGTATACGCCCTTAAGGCCGGTGAACGTTTCCGCCACGTGGAACGGCTGGGAGAGGAACTTCTCTATCTTCCTGGCCCGGGCGACGAGTATCTTGTCCTCCTCGGACAGCTCGTCCACGCCCAGTATCGCGATGATGTCCTGAAGGTCCTTGTAGCGCTGGAGTATCTCTTGGACGCGCCGCGCCACCCTGTAATGCTCCTCGCCTACGTACTGAGGGTCGAGGATCCTTGAAGTGGAAGCCAAGGGATCCAGCGCCGGGTATATGCCCTTTTCGAATATCTGCCGCGACAGGTTCGTGGTTGCATCCAGGTGCGTGAACGATGTTGCAGGGGCCGGGTCCGTATAGTCGTCCGCAGGCACGTAGATGGCCTGGATCGAGGTGATGGATCCGCGTTTCGTCGAGGTTATGCGTTCCTGGAGGGCGCCCATTTCGGTCGCCAGCGTGGGCTGGTAGCCTACGGCCGAAGGCATCCTTCCGAGCAGCGCCGATACCTCGGACCCGGCCTGCACGAATCGGAATATGTTGTCAATGAACAGAAGGACGTCCTGGCCTTCGAGGTCGCGGAACGATTCGGCCACGGTGAGCGCCGACAGGCCGACGCGGAGTCGGGCCCCGGGCGGCTCGTTCATCTGGCCGTAGATCAGCGCCGCCTTGGATATTACCGGCGAGCCGTCCGAGAGCTTGCTGTGCTGCATTTCGAGCCACAGGTCGTTGCCCTCGCGGGTTCGCTCGCCCACTCCCGCGAACACCGACACGCCCCCGTGCTGCTTGGCGATGTTGTTGATCAGCTCCATTATTATGACGGTCTTGCCGACACCTGCGCCGCCGAACAGTCCCACCTTGCCGCCTTTGACGTAGGGGGCGAGCAAGTCCACAGCCTTTATGCCGGTCTCGAACATTACCGTTTCCGGCGACAGATCGTCGAATTCCGGAGCCGGCCTGTGGATCGGCCACGATTCACCCGGAGGCAGCGGTCCCATGTCGTCCACCGGCTCGCCCAGAACGTTTATTATCCTGCCTAGCGTCCTTCGGCCTATCGGGACCGATATCGGTCTACCGGTATCGACGACCGCTGTCCCGCGCGCAAGGCCGTCAGTGGAACCCATCGCTACCGCCCTGACGCGGTTGCGCCCAAGATGCTGCTGGACCTCCGCCACCAGCCTGCCCCCGCTCCCTGGGATCTCGATCTCCAGAGCGCTGTAGATCGCCGGCAGCTTGTCCTGTTCAAATTCGGCATCAAGCGTCGAACCTATCACCTGCACTACCTTGCCGACGTTGGCCATCTTCCGGTTCTCCAGATCTCGTCCGCCCCGCTCCGTTCGGCCCGATCCCGGCCCCGCTCCGTTCCGCCCCGCCCCGGTTCGCTCCGCTCCGGCCCCCGCCGCATCGCCCCGTCGGGCGGCCGCATCCGACCCAAGCTCTCGCACGCCCCGCAAGTCCGCCCCGGCGCCGCCGTCGCCCGCCGGCCGTCCGTCACCGCCCGCCAACCGCCCGTCAACCGTCAGCCGCTCGCCAACCCGCCTGCCAACCGTACGCCGGTCGGGAATGCCGCCCGCGAAAAGCGCGGGCCGCGCGCCTGCGGCGTCAGAGCGCCTCGGCCCCGCCGACTATCTCCGCTATCTCCTGAGTTATCTTCCCCTGCCGCGCCCTGTTGTACCACCTGGTCAGGAGCATGATCATCTCGTCGGCGTTGTCGGTGGCGTTTTTCATCGCCAGCCGCCTGGCGGCCTGTTCGCCGGCGGCGTTCTCCAGCATCGCCGCGAATATACTTGTCTCGGCCCAGAGCGGCAGTATGCCGTTTAGTATCTCGGCCGGAGACGGGTGGTACATGAACCCGCCTATGGGGGCGGCCGAGCGTAAAAGAGCGGCTTCTATCCCGCGAGGTTTGCCCGACACGGCATCCTCCGCGGCCGGCGTCCCGTCGGCAACGCGGCCGAGCGCTCCGGCGCATCCTCCGGACGCGACAGCTCCGAGCGGGAGCAGCCGCTCAGCGCACGGGACCTGCCTTGATACCGACTCGAAACGGCTGAACACCAGAAACGCCGCATCTATGCGGCCGGCGGTATAGTCCGCCGAAAGCCTGCCGGCGATCTCTCTGGCCACCGCGTAATCCGGCTTGTCGGAAATTCCCATGTAGCTCTCGGCTACGGGGATTCCGTGCCATTTCAGCGCGGCCAGTCCCTTCCTGCCGACGCACGTTATCTCCGCCCGCGTCCCGGATGCCGCCAGCCGGTCCAGCAGATCCCGCGCGGCCCGCAGGATGTTAGAATTGAACGAACCGCACATGCCGCGGTCGGCGGTCAGCACGACGACGGCCGCGTTCGATATCCGCTCGCGACGTTCCAGGAGCGGGTGCCTTATGCCGTTCTCGCCGGCGGTCTCGACCAGCTCCCTCACGGTCTCGCGCAAGTGCAGCGCGTAAGGCCTGGCCCTGAGCGCGGCAGCCTGGGCGCGCTGGAGCCTCGCCGTCGCGACAAGCTCCATGGTCCGCGTTATCTTCCGCGTGCTCTGGACCGCCTTCCGGCGCTTCAGAAACTGCCTTGTGTTCGCCATGCTACGTCCCGCCGCCGCCTGCTCTTGCGATCTCGGTCGGCCGCATCACCACACATCCCCGCGCAGGCCCCACGCAGGCCCCACGCAGGCCAGGCTAAGACCCGGATCCAGCAGCGCCCTTCTTCAGCCCGTGTTTCCTCACGAACATATCCTTGAATTCGACTATCGCCGCGTCCAGTCTCCTGGCGGCTTCGTCCGAAAGGTCTCCGGTTCGGACTATCTCCGCGCCTATCTCTCTGCGGCCGTCGCGGAGGTATGCGAGCAATCCTTCCTCGAAGGCTCCGACGAGGCCGACAGGTATGTCGTCGAGATACCCTTTCGTGCCCGAGTATATGCTCATGACCTGATCCTCGACAGGCATCGGCCTGTACTGGGCCTGTTTGAGCAGCTCGACCATTCGCGCCCCTCGGTCTAGCTGTCGTTTGGTAGCCGCGTCAAGCTCGGTGCCGAGCTGCGCGAACGCCGCCAGCTCGCGGTACTGGGCTAAATCCAGCCTCAGGCTGCCGGCGACCTTGCGCATCGCCCTGAGCTGCGCGTTGCCGCCAACCCGAGAGACCGATATCCCGACATCTATCGCGGGCCGCACGCCGGCGAAGAACAGGTCCGGCACGAGGTATATCTGGCCGTCGGTTATTGAGATGACGTTGGTAGGAATATACGCCGAGACCTCCCCTTCCTGCGTCTCGATGATCGGCAGGGCCGTAAGCGAACCGCCCGTTCCCGGAAGCCTCTTTATTTCGAGCGAGTCGCGGTCTGGCATGGAGGCCAGCTTCTCGCGGGCCTCCTTGAGCCCTGGCTCGGCAAAGTAGATCTTTCCGTCGACGCCCGGGGCCGCCGGTGCGGGATCGGTCCCTTTCCTAACGATGACGTGCTTCTCGGCGAGCTTCGCGGCGCGCTCCAACAGCCGCGAATGCAGGTAGAACACGTCTCCGGGATAGGCCTCGCGCCCGGGCGGCCTGCGCAGCAGCAGCGACATCTCGCGGTATGCCTGCGCGTGCTTGCTGAGGTCGTCGTAGACGCACAGCGTGTCGCGCCCCTCTTCGTACATGAAGTATTCGGCCATCGCGCATCCGGCGTACGGAGCCACGTACTGGAGCGGCGCCGGGTCGGAAGCGCCGGCGACCACCACTATGGTGTGATCCATTGCGCCAAACTGCGCCAGCTTCGATATCACGCCCGCCACCGTCGAATCCTTCTGCCCGACGGCGACGTAGACGCATATGACGCCGGTATCCTTCTGGTTGATTATCGCGTCTACGGCGATGGCGGTCTTGCCGGTGCGGCGGTCGCCGATTATCAGCTCGCGCTGCCCGCGTCCTATCGGCGTCATGGCGTCTATGGCCTTGATGCCGGTCTGTAGCGGCACCTTGACCGGCTGCCGTTTGGCTATGCCGGGAGCGATGATCTCCATCGGCCGAAAATGCTCGGCGTGTACGGGTCCCTTGTTGTCCAGCGGCCGGCCGACGGGGTCCACGACGCGTCCCAGCAGTTCCCTGCCGCACGGGACCTGCAGTATCCTGCCGGTGCGCTTGACCGTCTGGCCTTCCTTCAGGTCGAGGTAGTTGCCCAGGACGGCCGCGCCGACGCTGTCCTCCTCGAGGTTGAGCGCGAGACCGTAGGCGCCGTTGGGGAACTCGATCATCTCGCCGGCCACTATGTCGTTAAGCCCGTGGATGCGCGCGATGCCGTCGCCCACCTCGACTATCGTCCCGACTTCTTCGACGACTACATTGGCTCGGTAGCCCTCGATCTGCTTCCGTATTATAGAAGCGACTTCCTCGACGCGGATCTTCATGCCTATTGGCCCTCGGATTTCATCTCGGCTCTCGGATCACATCCCGGCCCGCCGACGCTCCTCTTCGGCTACCTCAGGCGCCCCGAACCTGGCGCCTTTCGAAAGGCGCGCACCCGATGTTTCGCGCCTCAAGTGGATGGCTCCGCTCCGCCACCTTCCGGCGCTACGCCTCCGCCTTCGTCGGGATCGAACGCCCCCTCCGCCGCCTCCAGATCTCCAGATCTCGAAAGGCAACCGCTGCATCCGCCTTGTCCGCCTTATTAGGAGGAGGATGTCTCGCCTCCGCGCCCATCCGGGCCTGAAGACCGGCTCGGCGTTCCGGAACCGGTTTCAGTCTCGTTCGCGAATACCCATGCCCTTGGCTTGGCTTCCATCATCACGCGGCGGATCGCAGCCAAACGGCTCCTGAGCGAATCGTCGAAAACCCGCCCGGCCGTCTCCACCACTATCCCACCGACGATTTCCGGGTCCACCTTCGTCCTTAGTTCTACCTTCCATCCGAAACGGCGTTCTATCGCCGCCGCCAGCCGCAACCGCGACTCCTCCGGCAGCTCGCGCGCGGAAACGACCGTAGCCTCCACTCGGCCTTCCATCTCGCGCAGGGCCGCCGAAAAACGACCGGCGATCTCAGGCACGAGGCTGAATCTGTCCTTCTCGACCAGGAGCAGCGCCAGGTTTCGAATCTCTTCCCTGGCGCCGGATGCAGCCTTAAGGCATATTTCCTTCCTGGCAGCAGCGCCAACCAAGGGCGAACGCAAGAATCGCTGGAGCTCCGGCAAAGAGCGGACTATCTCAGCCAGCGCCGAAAGGTCGCGCTCGAATTCCTCCAAGGTCCCACGCTCGCGACCGATCTCCAGCAGCGCCTGGGCATAAACCCTCGCTATGGCGCCGGCTTCGATCCTTGCAGGCATGTTCCGGCTCCGTTCCGTTCCTGCCGTCCAATATCCGGGGCGCCGCGCCCCCGTCCCCGCAAACAGTTCAAGCGGCGACCCTCACGCCTTCCCCCCCGCCTCGGCGCTCCTCTCGTACTCGGCTATGCACTCCTCTATGAACCTCCTGTGGTCCTCGGGAGATATGGATTTCTCGAGCACCTTCGCGGCTATCTCGACGGATAGTCTGACGATCTCATCCCTAAGGTCCTGCGCCGCCTGATCCTTGGCGAGGTTTATATCGCGCCTGGCCCTTTCCAGTATCTTGGCCGCTTCGCGCCTGGCCCCCTCCAGCATTTCCTGCCTGACGGCCTCCATGTCCTTCCTGCCGCGGGCGATTATTTCGGCGGCCTGTTCCCGCGCGTGGGCCATCTTATCCTCGTACTCGCGCGCCTTAGCCTCCGCTTCCTTAAGACGCGCCTCTGCTTCTTCGAACCGCCCGCGAATCTTCGCCTCCCTGGCGTTTATGGCCTTCAGCAACGGGCCCCAGGCGAAGCGCCATAGTACGGCCAGAAGCAGTACGAAGGTGACCAGCGTCCAGAGCATCGTCTGGAGTTCGGGCTTCAGGAAGTCCATGCATCCCCTCCGCTAGCGGGATTTTCCGGCGACGCTAACCTCCGATCTGCGCCGGAAGCCGCCGCCGGCCGTTCCCCCACCCGGCCTGCTTAAAACGCCCGGTCCTACAGAGGTTTCTCCGATACGCACGCCGCTTGGCCGAACGGAGCGCAAAAACCCTCGACCGCCGCCGCGAACGATCCGCGAGGATACCGCCGACGAATCCTATCGCCCCACAAGCCCGGTCCGCCGCCCCGCCTTTTTACTTCGCGGCCGCGGGTATAGAAGCCGCAGCATATGGCTTCGGCGCCGGGAAGGGTTCCGCAACTGTCCGCTCGACAGCGCAGACCATCGCTGGCTACGGACTCGGCATCTCCCGCCGATCACTCGCTAGTGGCCCTTTTCCACGGCGGTTTGCGCCGCGGCCGGCTTCGCCGATTCCAAGGCCTTGCCGCCGTGCGAATACGTAAAGTACGCCGCTATGATGCAAACTATCAGCGCGAAGAACGTGAAGCCCTCTATCAGCGCCGCAAGCACTATCGCCGCGCCGCGGATGTTGCCCGAATTCTCCGGCTGCCTCGCCATCCCGTCGAGCGCCGAGGCGGCGAGACGGCTGATCCCGTAGGCCGCCCCGACCGTTACGCCGGCCGCACCCAACCCCACGCCCAGCATTCCGAGTCCAAGTTCGATCATCCGCCGATTTCCTCCTGCAGTCGGGGCGCGGCCGCGGCCGCCGTCCCGGCGCCACGGCCGGCCCACATCCCGGTTCTGCTCCCGCCTTGAACACCCTCCGATCCCGCCAAACCCATTCCGCGCCGCCGATCGGATTTCAAGCGCCCGTCGAGGCGTCTGCTTGGTGCAGGCTCCGGCGCCGAACCGTCAATGCTCCGGATGCAGAGCCGCGCCGACAAAGATGATGCTCAGCAGAGTGAACACGTAAGCCTGTATGAAACAGACCAGCACCTCAAGCAGCGCAATCCCCACCGCAAGCGGCACGCCGAGGATAAGTATCGCCGAACCAAGGTATGCCGCAAGACCAAGTGTGTTCGAGATGACCAAGTGCCCGGCGATCATGTTCGAAAAAAGCCTGACGCCCAGCACGCAGCAACGGATGATAGGGCCGATCAGCTCGAGCGCGAACATCAGCGGCCACATCCACCACGGCGTCCCAGGCGGAACCATGTGGACGAAAAAGCCCGCCGGCCCCTGCTTGATCATACCGGCGGCGAACACGGTCGCGAGGACGGTCAGCCCCAGCGCGAGCGCGGCGCCTATGTTGCCGGTCGGCGTGCCGACCTCGGGTATCATGCCGAAAAGGTTGTCGGCGAGTATGAAGAAGAAATACGTAAGGAAAAGAGGCGTCAGCGGAGCCGCGTGGCGTCCGCCGACGGGTATTACCATCTCGTCACGAACGAATAGGACGAGCGACTCCACTATGTTCGCCAGCACCCCTTTGGGCGCCGTGCCGGCTTCGGCCGATCTTGCCGCTTCCCGCGCCGCCTTTATGGCTATCGCGCAAAGGATAACAGCGACGATCGCCTGCCCCAGCATATGCTTGGTAAGCACGCAGACGAAGGGGCCTATGGTCATGGGGCCGCCGGCGGCATCTAGCGCGGCGAGCCGCTCATGGGCCGCGTCCGGATCCAGGCTCCAGAGCCAGCGCAACCCGCCGCTCTTATCAACGGCGACGACCGCGTGATCCAATATATGGGCCAGAGGATTGCCGGACGCCATGATGCCACCTCGATCTTCGAACGCCGCCGGAAATGCGCCGCCGCGAAGACCGGGAAAACGCGCAGGCCTTCCCCCGGAAGAGCAGCGCTCCAATCCCAGGGAGAAACGCCGCCGATGAGGCGGCAGAGGCTTAAGGCCGCTCAGCCCGATCGCCGCCGCCCAGCCTTCTCGGCTTCAAAAACCAAAAACTACCGATGCGCGCACCTGCCGGTCCCGGCCGTTCACGCCCCGATGTCTCCTCGAACCGTTCGCTTGAACTCGGCCGCCGGAAGCGAGAGATTATCGGAATCCGGATTCTCGTCCAGTGAAATCGGCTTCATTGCGCAAATAAGCCGCGCTCAGCGACTCCGGGCGGACGTTCTACTCTTGACCGTTCCAGATCTGGACCGCATCATGCCGCGCACCGTCCGGCTTCGAGGCGGGCGAGGTTCGCAACCAAAAACCCTGCGGCGGAGATGATGCGGGCGATCACCTCCGATCACACGCTGGAGCGTTGGAAGCACCCGGCGGAAAATTTTTCCTGAAAGGGAAAACCGTGGTGGGCCTGAAATCATCGATGAAGTTCCAGAAGGTCGGCTCCAGCCGCCAGCTCGTCCTGGAGGAACCCGAGGACCTGGAGTCTGTCTGTGCGCTGGACGAGGCCCACTGGGCCGCGACCAGCGCCCCGGTCGAAAGCTTCTCTTGCGATCCGGCATTCCTTAAGTTCCTTGATTCGAACGGCGACGGCCGCGTACAAAGCGGCGATGTCAAGGAGGCGTTGCGGTGGCTGTTCCGGATGCTGGCCGACCGGCGCGGCGTCTCGGATATGTCCGACGTGATGCCGCTTGATGCCCTCGATGCCTCCCATGATGATGGGCGTGCGCTCCGCGGCGCAGCGGAACAGGTCTTGACCGATTTTGGCAGGGCCGGGGCGCGGGAGATAAGCCTTTCGGATGTGCGCGAGCGGATCAGGGTATTCAACGCGGGGCTCTACAACGGCGACGGCATCATACCTCCGGAACGGATCGGCGAGCCGGAACTCGCGGAGTTCGCGCGAGATATCGCCGCGTGCGCCGGTAGCGCCAAGGACGCATCCGGCGCTGAGGGTATCGGTGCGGCGCAGTTGGAGGGGTTCCTGGCCGAGGCGGGCGCAAGGCTGGAGTGGCTGGGGGGCGCCGCGGCGATCCGCGAGCGATGGGCCGGGATATCAGGCGGCGGCGACGGTGCCATCGAGGCGTTCGCCGCAGCGGCGGCCGTGGAGGAGAAGCTCGACCAGTACTTCGCCTTATGCTGGCTGGAGAAAGGGCGGGAGGGGGCGGGAGACGCCGGCGCTGGTTCCGGAGGCGAGGCCTACGGCAGAGGGTCTGGCGTCGCTTCCGCAGGCCGTATCGCAGACGATCCGTTCCGAGGGCTTGACGCGACGCCGATATATTCCGGGGACCGAGCCGCGCGCGAGTCGTGGCTGAAGGCCGCGCCCGTTGCCAGGCCGCGCACCGACGGGCGGCTGGACCTGACTGCACCTCTAAATCCGCTCTTCCGCGATGCCCTTGAGACGTTCGCGGTCAAGTTCCTCGATCGCGCGTTCGGTGGGTCGGGAAGAATCCTCGATCGCGCAGCGTGGGAGCGTATAAGGGCGGACCTGGCCGCATATCGCGCCTGGCTCTCCGGGGAGAAGGGCGCCGCCCTGGCCAAGCTCGGAGAGGAAAAACTGCGCCGCTACATGTCGGGAGATCTGCCCGCCAGGCTTCGCGACCTGATAGAGAAGGACAAGGCCGCCTCTAGGGAACTCGACCGGCTCAGGGAACTCGAGAAGCTCCTCCTCTACCGCAAGTGGCTGTGGGAGTTCGCGAACAACTTCGTCTCGCTGGCTCGCCTCTACGACCCAGAGAAATCCTCGCTGGTCGAGGCCGGCGTCCTTGTGATGGACGGCCGCAGGTTCAACCTGACCATAAGGGTCTTCGATCCGAACGGGCACAAGCGGATCGCGGCGCGGAGCAGCGTATGTCTCCTGTACCTCGACGTCTGCCGCGGCTCCGGCGAAAAATTCCAGGCCGTCGCCTCTGTGACCTCGGGCGCCACCTCCCGCATGTTCGTGGGGAAGCGCGGCGTGCTGTTCACGCCCGACGGCAAGGAATGGGACGCCCAGGTGACCGACATAATCACGAACCCCGTGGATTTCTGGGAGGCGATGAAGCTTCCGTTCACGCGGGTGGCGGAGTTCGCCGGGAAGCAGATCGAAAAGCTTTCCGGGACGGCGACGGCGAATATCGAGTCCCGGGCGTCGACCGAGATCTCCGCGGCCCAGAAGGCCCAGTTGCCGCCCGTCGAGGCCAGGTCCGCTGCGGGCGGGGCCCAGCCTTCCCCCGCTGCGGCCCAATCGGCGCCGCCCGCACAGGCCGTCGCGTCCCAGGCCCGGCCCGATGCGGCCAAGTCCGGCGCGGCGCGCGACCTGCTGATGGGAGGCGGCATCGCCGTGGCGGCCATCGGCAGCGCGATCGCCTTCATAACCCACATGCTGTCCTCGGTGAGCTGGCTGACCTTACTCGCCGTGCTCGTCGCGCTATTCCTCGTAGTGGCCATACCGACGATAATCCTGGCAATCATAAAGCTGCGCAGGCGGGACATAGCCTTGATACTCGAAGCCTCCGGGTGGGCGGTCAACGCGAGCCTTAAGATCAGGGGAAGGGCCGGCTCTCTGTTCACGGAAATTCCGCCGCTGCCGAAAGGCTCCATCTGGCGCCGGGAAGATATCGTATCATCGTTCATTTCTCGCCTTCCCACCCCCCCCGCCGCTCCGGGCGGCGGGGCGGGAAGAAAGGTCGCGCTCCGGGTACTGGCCGTTCTCGCGGCCGCAGCCGCCGGCCTCCTTATCGGATGGCTGCTCTCCAGGCACGTATTGCCGCCTGTACTGTGACCGCGCATCGCGCCGCGCCCCTGTCGGGTCCGGCGGTTCCCCGAGAGGGGATCGGATGCGATGCTCCGGGTGATGCGGCAGAGACGGCCTCCTCGCCGGCTGCGTTTTTCCCGGCAGGCATCTCGACGGCAAATCCCCTATTTCCCCGACCCCGGCAGGGAAAAGGGATGGGCTGGAAGCGGCAACGGCTATGGCGGCAAATTCGTCACGACGACCGTCCTGCCGTCCCTGGCAAGTTCGCGCGCTCCGTTCAGCCGCGACGAAAGCGCCGTGTCGAACCTGCGCGCCGGCAGAAAGCACAGTACAGGCGGAGAGTCCGGAGCCAAGACCTTATCGAGGGCTTCCTCAGAAGCCCAGCCCGCCCCCTCGGTCCCGTCCGCGGAGAGCTTTTCGATCCTGGCGCGGAGGTAGTAGGCGGCCCCCTCTACGTCGGTCTTATAGCGCACGCACCTGGGGACGTCCCCGCCGCCGAGGTTTTTCTCGATCTGGCGGCATAGTCCGCGGGAGCTGCGCCCCTCCAGCATCGGACCGACGTATGGGGCAACGTCGAGCTGGAAGGCGACCAGAATGGCGGCGCCCAGTATGGCCGCCGTCATTCCCTTTTGCATGGCTGCGATAAGGAACGGCACGGCGAAAAGCGCCCCGGCCGCCATGAAAGCGGCCTTGATGTCGCTCGGCTCGACGCCGCCGGCCGGATTTCCCGGCAAGGCTCCGGCCGGTACCGCGAGCCCGATCGCGGCGAGCGCCAAAAGCATGATAGGGCCCGGAAGCATGTCCGGCCGGATGCCGAAAAGCCGCCGGCCCCCCGCCGGCCGCTCCGCTCCGGCGGGAATTCCCCCGACCGAGGCCAGCGCCTCCGTCCAGTGAGCCGCAACGAGAACGGCCAGCGCCGGATAAATGGGAAGGATGTACGTGGCGAGCTTTGCCTTGAACGCCGAAAATACCGCCAGGCCGACGACCGCCCAGCAGATAAGAAAGCGAAGCGCGGCGCGGCCGGTATCGACCGCCGATGCCGCGCCTTCCCCATCCTCTGCGGCGCGGCCGCTTCCTCCCCCCCCTTCCGCGGAAATCTCCGCAGCCTGCGGCGACTCCGCCGCCCGGACATTTCCCGCCGGGGGACCTCCAGCCGAAGCGTTGTGAGCCGGCGCGCCTGCCTTTCGGCCTCCGACAGCCTGCCGCGCAGCCGCCCACATGGCGCCGGGCAATCCAAGGCTCCACGGAAAGAACGTTCCGATCACCACGAGCAGGAAGTAATACGCCGGTTCAGCGTGCACCTCGCCCTCCAGCCTGCCGAGTATCTCGAACCGCACCATACTGAAGAACTCGTCCGACCCGAGCTTTGCCCACAGCGCCAGGTACCAAGGAAAGGCTACAAGGAGGAAAAGCATCGCAGCCAGCCACGCCCGCGCACCATGCAGGAAGGTACCGTTCCGCTCCCATAGCAGAAACGCCGCAGCGACCGCCGCCGGGACCAGCGCCGGGGGGCCTTTGGTAAGAAACGCCAACCCGCACAGAAGGCCGAACGCGGGTACGGCCGCGGATTTCCGAAGCCATCCCGCGTAGCCGGCGAAGAAAACGCACAGGGCGGCCGTGATAAATGCCGATAGCGTGGCGTCTGTGATCGCCGCCCGCGAGATCACAAAAAAAAGCGGTGCGGTCAATAGAATCAGCGCCGAAGATATGCCGGT